>CALKGV010000001.1 GCA_938091805.1 uncultured archaeon
CAAGGCAAGGGAAACTCTTCTCATATCCCAACCTCCTTATTAATAATGACGCAAGCACCTTAAATAATTTATGGAATAAAATTCCGTAATTCCCTTGAAAGTAATTTCCTGAATGCGCTCACTTTCAAAAGATGTGTGGGACTCAATTAAAAAGTCTTTCTCCATCACTCGCTCGCTTTGTCCTATGAACCCAGACTCTGAGAATATTTTTGGTTTCGATGTTAAATTTATAATCAAAAATTTTGAGCAGGTCGAATCGATGCTCAGGCTTTTGCCTTTTCAGATCCAGCATGGTACGTCTTTATCCCCTTCCTCAGAAGCATCTCGACAACAGCGCTTAGGCTCGGCTTAGCCCTGTCGCTCCGTTCGGCTTCAGCCCTCTCCTGCTCAAGTATGCTTCTTATCGCCCGGACAACATCCTCGCTGACCTAACTGATCAGCACACCGGGCTTCGCAGAAGCATCAGCTAGGGCAGCCGTTGAGGTTGCTGAGCGGAAGGTCATGGCATTACAGCGCTTCATGAAGCGCGTCATTGAACGAGAGATATTCGCGCCAATAGTTGAGCAGGCAGGCTACGACCCGAGAAGGGCAGCGGTTCGCCTAAACTGGGGAATACCTGAAAAGCCAGAAATAAACGTAGCGGACATACTAAAAGCTGCTGAGCAGGGGCTAATAAGCCAAGAGGAATTCAGAAACATTGTGAGGAAAATAGGTTGGGAGCTGAAAGAGCAATCACAATAAGTGATCCAACCTAGTAGCCTTGTCTACTAGGATCCCTCTCCGCTAAGAGGGCAGGCTCAGAAAGGCTTACGGAATAGCGTAAATATGTTATACATCATTTTCTAGCATGTTGGAAACCTGCAAATTAAGATTTTTTGGCGGCTTTTCCAGTTTCCTCTCGGATTTTCACCTCTTTTTCCTGCGGAAGCTTCAGCAGCCGCCTTAACGTGATCCAACCTAGTAGGCTAGGTTTCAGACGATCCGATCCCAATGATCCGAATCCTAGCCACTATGGGATAGGCCGGTTCAAATCCGGCGTAATGTTTAAAATCCATTGACGCTAGGAATATCTAGTTGAAAAACAGAAAAAGAAGGGGGTTTGCGGGAGACGTTTCCATCGACAATGTAATTTGCTGGTTATAAACATAGCGAAACCCATTCAAAAAATAAGACGGGTCATAAATAAAAAATCAGTTAGACTTCAATTTTTCAGAATGCAACCCATTCCGCTTCGGCTTTAAACATATCATTAACCATTTTCTCAATTTCTTTGGGCGTCAGTATAGCTGACGTTAACGGGTCGAACATCACGGCCTGTAGGGCTGCATTCCTATCTTTTTCTAGAGCCGCCTTAACCGCTAGCTCTTGAACATTTATATTAGTTCTATTTAGGGCTGCGCATTGCGGCGGTAAATTGCCTACATGGCATGGATGTATGCCGCCTTTATCAACTAGGCATGGAACTTCAACGCAACATCCATGGGGAAGATTAGTTATTAACCATTTATTTTCGACATTACCGTTTATGCGCAGGGGTTTACCAGTCTCCATGGAGTATATTATGTCTACACCATATTCATGTGATCGGTTCAGTTCAAGCGGCGCCTCCCCGCCTATCTGTTTCTTTATGTATTCGAAGTGAGGCTTCCAGGCTTCCTTACATATTTCTAAATAGAACCACCTTGGCTCACAGTAAGTTTTTCTCCTCTCCTCCGTTGTCCTAAAGTATGGGACATATTCACCTAGATGATGGCTTGATTCAGTTATAAAATATCCTAAATACTTCATCATCTCAAAGCGAACTTTATCCCTTTCATAAATCTCTTTTCTCCTCATTGCCTCCCAAAGGAGCGGATAGGCGTCTTCACCCCTGTATTTAAACTCTAAAAAGAATGCCTGATGATTTATCCCAGCAACCCAGTAGTAAACATCTTCATAGGGAACATTTATATAGCTTGATAGCTGCATGGCCGTTCCCTGAACGCTGTGACATAGTCCAACATTTCGTATTTTAGTTGCTTTATTCATGGCCCAGCAGTTGATGGCCATTGGATTAGCATAGTTGATTAGTAGTGCGTTGGGACATAATTCTTCCATGTCATAACATATGTCCAGTAAAACCGGTATTGTTCTGAGACCGCGGAAAACACCGCCTGGACCAATAGTATCTCCGACTTCTTGGCTCACACCATATTTCAGCGGAATATTTATGTCAAGTTCAAAAGCCTCTAATCCCCCAACTTGAATCATTATTACCACGTAATCAGCGTCCTCTAAGGCTTCTCTACGGTTTAATGTTGATTCAACCTTCATGTTTGGCGCATATTTAGAAGCTAATGTATGCGCAAACTTGCTTATTAAATCAAGACGCTCCGCATCGATATCCATCAAAGCAATTGTGGAATCTCTAAGTTCAGGGTGATAAACGATGTCTGTTAACAGACGGCTGGCAAAAACCACGCTTCCAGCACCAATAAAAACTATCTTAGCCATTTTGAGACACCAAAAAGAACTATGCTTAAGACCCTAATAAAAATTTAAGCTTTGCGGCTTAACTCTTCATTTTTTGTGTCTCTTCTCTGATTTTATGTTTTTTATCAAGGAAGCCCAAGCTAAGCAAAAGCTCGCCGCGCCTAAGCGCTCATCAACAACCCTCCAATCCATAAACCGAAAATCGCGCAAGAAAAACTTAAATTAAGCCACAAGGCAAAAATTTACGGTTTTCTCTGCAAATAATCGCTCAGGAAAATCTAAACGTTGATGGCTTCATTTTTCAAAGCAGTTTTCACAAACATGTCTAGGACCACCTGATACCATCTTGGGCCAACGCTTCTAACTATTCTGGCAAACAGGATTTCAAATTTCACATTTAAACTTGAAAGCTTACTAGAAATTTTCTCAATTACCTTTTTTATTGGATCTTCATACTTTTCAGCGTGTTCAAAAGCGTAATAATGAATTATGCCCCCCTCAGGTTTTAGGGCCATCAGCGCATAATCAAGATATTCATATGCCTTTTCAGGTAAGGGCATAAGAACCCTATCCGCAACGCTCTTCAACTTAGACATTATCACTTCTTTCGCATCGCCTTCGATCGGCTCAATAATGTCCATAACTTTATTTAGATTCGCGTTTATCCTCATGTATTGAACTGCCGCCGAATTAATATCTATCGAATATATTTTTTTAACTCCTACATGTTTAGCAATCACTATTGAAAATCCTCCGACGCCTGCAAACATGTTAACTATAACCTCACCTGGCTTAACCTGTCTAGCAATTCTCATATGCTCATAAGATAGTCTTGGAGAAAAGTAACATCTAGCTAAATCAACCTTAAATAGGCAGCCATGCTCCCTATGAATCGTCTCAGTTTTGTCCTCGCCGCATACCCACTCAAGTTTTCTTAATCGCAAATCGCCTGAAATTGGACTCACCTGACGCAGCACCGTTCTCACATTCCTATGGCTTTCCATTATTATCTTTGCAATATTTTTGGCTTTATCCTCGAAAGTATTTGGCACCTTAATAATTGCTATATCGCCAACAATATCGAAACCCTTGAAAAAAGTTTTTAGCTCCGATGGGGTAAATAAAACCGCAAGCTTATCTTTTAAGGGTTTCATCTTTAATTCATCTTCAATTTAATTTTTCCGAAATTTCTTTCAAAGCGAAATCTTTGGCCATCTTCAGCATTTTTCTAACCTCTTTATCGACTAATAGAACTAGCGAGAAGTATACTAAGGCGCCGAAAAACACCTTTACCAACACCGAAGAAAGCCTCGCTGTGGTCGGGGTCAAATATAAAGATAAAGACATCACCAGAGATGCGCTCAAATACTTTATAAGGCTAACCCACGGTATATTAAATTTCAGGCATCTCGACGCTATAACATATTTAGCTATTATAATAAATAGATTAGCTAGGACATTTATTAGCGCCAAATATTCGGATGCTGTCAGAGCATCCGGCGTTCCAACGGCAAGAACCATATATGTAAGCGGCACAATCACCGCTGCCTGAACGTAGGTTAACGTTTGCTGAAGAAAAAGTCTGCTTCCAATCATTTTTCTGTAGGATATTTCTTCATCAGCATCCAATCTTTCCGTGCCACTTATGATCGAATCAAAAACTGAGGAAGCTGCCGAGAGAAGAGCATTTAGAGACAGTAAAATCAAGACCAGCTTGGCTACAGCGTATAACGGATTCAGAATCAGCAGAAGAGGTTCTGAGAGAACCATTGCACCCATGCACATAGGCAATGCAAACATTAGAACCATTTTTAATGATGAGGAGACGTCACCTGGGTTAGCTTCAGATAGAAGTTTTGGATATAAAGCGAATGATAAGGAGGATGAATAGCCGACTATGGAGGCTATAGCAGACGATGCGCCATAATATGCTCTTGCCAATTCCCCGCTATAAACGAAAAGAAGGATGTTTGCAAGCATGAGGATTCTTCCGCCCATAATGCCGTAAATATTTATTAGAGAAGCCTTAAACCACCTTTTAGCGTAATCCCACCTAATCCTCCCGAGGATCTCGCGCCGTATGCTCCTCACGTAAAATAATATCTGAACTAAGCAGGATGCTATAAGGCTGAATAGAACCCCTATTAAGCCCATCCTAAAACCTATTATAAGAAGAAAGCCTAGAGACACTTTGCCGATCTCAAGCACTAATAATCCAAACGCCATCATTTCCGGACGTTTAGGATAAAATATTGCCTCCAAAACTGCTTGAATATGGTTCTCAACTATTAAGAAGACGCCTACGGAATACGTTAACAAGTATTTGCTGGAAACTTGAAGCATGCCTAATATATTTGGTATAGTGATGAGATAGACCGCAGCGGATGCTGAGGCTACTAGAAGGTTCATAATTAGACCCGTTTTCGGAGAGTCCTGATGTCCTCTAGCTGTGAACCTTGTTACCCAGAAAGGCATTATTGCAGATGCTAACGTGAAGTAAGATAGAATATCACCGATATTACTGTATACCCCATACTCCTCAAGCGTAATATTTCTGGTGACTAGAAGCGTGAACAGTAAGCCGGTTCCCACGCTAAGCAACCTAAAAAGGAACAGCATGAGTCCTGAATAGCGAAGTCTGATGCGGATGCCAGACAATCTTTTTCAAACCTTTCTTTTTCCGCTTATAGATTATTTTAAAAACTAATATTTATTAGGTTTAGCTATAAGCGTAAATCATAATTATGCTTTACAAGGTGGCGGCTGGGATCTTGGGAATAGCGAAGCTGTTTCCTAAAGCTCCGGATGAGCATAAGCCCGGTAGACCGATGATTCCCAATGGGCTTGGCGCAGTATATATTCTATCTTCAGTAATCTACCTGTTTATTCTTCAAGGGCTTCAAAGATGGAATAGATTGTCCGCATTAACTTTAGCTTCATGCATACTCTTCGGCGGCTTCATGGGCCTGTTTGACGACTGGGCGGATCTAAGATGGAGGTATAAAGCTTTCTTACCGCTTATAGCAGCTCTGCCGTTAATAGTGCTCCGTGAGGGTGAGACAACGATGAGCACATATTTCTGGGGGAAGGTTGACTTTGGTCCGCTATACTACTTCGTAGTTGCCCCACTGATCGTAACCATAACAACAAACACCGTGAATCAGCTCGGCGGACTTAACGGTTTAGAATCAATCTGCCCCTCCATAGTTTTATCGGGATTGTTTGCCGTCTCTATGCTTCATGGGCGCGAGCAAACCGTTCTATTATATGTTCCGCTCGTTGCCTCATGGGCCCTGGCATATTACAATTTTAGAGGCAAAATTTTTGTTGGCAATACAGGTTCATTTTCTTTTGGAATAACTTTAGCCTCCTACGCTATAATAGCGAACATAGAGCAAACGCTGGCTGTTTCAATAATCCCATACATAATTAACTCATCGCTAATTCTAATCAACATTTTATTTTTTAAGCGTAGAGCTGCGCTCGAAATAAGCTGGCCGATGCTGAAGGCAAAACATAGAAGAAGCCTAACCACGCTGATTGCTTACTACTATCCAACAACAGAGCATAAACTAGTCTTATTAATCTCATCGCTATTTATTCTAACAACAGCGGTGGCCGTGCTAATATCAGTCACCTAGAACCTAAATGGTGCATTTAAATGAAAATATGGTATGACGCGTGCACCGGCAAACATGTTCGCTACGGAGCTGCCATAACGGAACGTTTAAGGCAAAAAGGACACGAAACAATATTTACTTTAAGGAAACATCCAGATACAATACCATTAGCGAAATATTTGGGGCTTAAATTTGAGATTGTGGGAAGATATGATCCTCGATCACTCTATACGAGGCTTCATGAGAGCCTAAAGAGGGAGTTCAAATTTTGTAGAATGTTTGGAAGAAATTCTCCCGACATAGCCATCTCCCATCGATCAGTGGAGCAATGCCGAGTTGCTTTCGGACTTGGAATTCCCACCATTTCCACCCATGACACTATTCACGCCGACGCAGTAAATAGACTCACACTGCCCCTTATTGACATATTAGTTGTTTCAAAAGCTATACCGGACGAGCATTTAAGGGCGTATCCTATAAAAAGGATAATTAAATTTGATGGAGTGGACGAGGTGGCATGGATTAAAGATTTTAGACCAAGACAAAAATTCGATTATGAGCATCCATTAATTGTAGTAAGACAAATTGAGGCGAAAGCCGCTTATGCTGAAGGAAAAGAAGACATAACGTTAAAAGTTGCAAAAAAACTCTTAAAATATGGTAAAGTTATCTTTCTTTCAAGATATAAAAGAAGACCAATAGAAGGCCTCATAATTCCGACAGGCTTCATTGATTCCGCTAGCTTAGTTGCTGAGGCGGACATAGTAATTAGTGTTGGCGGAACAATTGCCAGGGAAGCGGCACTGCAAGGGACTCCTTCTCTCGTGATTCCCATATTGGGCCACTTGGCTGTCAACGAATATCTCCGTGAAAAGGGCTTCCCAATATTTATTGTTGAAAACTCTGAAATAACGAAATATGTTGAATCTCTAATAGGTAAAAAATTTGATGTAAAGTCGCTACTTTTCAAATTGGAAAATCCAGTAAACATTATTAATGATGTCGTTGATGAACTATCTAAACAAAAATTATAGGGTGAGATTGTTGAGTGTTGAAGGAAAAAATATTATGGTGACTGGCGGAGGCGGTTTTATTGGTTCACATTTAGTAGAAGAATATCTTAGGCATGGTGCTGCAAAAGTTATTGTTTATGATGACTTTTCATCTGGAACGCTAGAAAACTTAAGTCATATGAAAGATGAGCGGCTTAAAATAGTTAAAGGATCAATATTAAATGCTACTCTGCTGGGCAGAATCGTCAAAAAGGAAAAAATTAATATTATTGATCACCAGGCAGCAAAACTCGAGGTTTACTCTAGTATAGTTAATGTGAAAGAAGATGCTGAAGTTAACATTTTTGGCACCATTAACATTTTGAATTCTGCCCTTAAAAATAAAGTTGAGAAGATTCTTTTTGCTTCATCTGGAGCAGTTTACGGTGAAGCAAAAAGTATTCCTCAAAATGAATCACATCCACTTGAGCCTCATTGGCCTTACGGAGTAAGCAAATTATGCGCTGAGCGATATTGCATAGAATATAATAAGTTACATGGATTAAATGCTACGGTTCTTCGTTATAGCATAGTATATGGTCCAAGAGAATGGTTTGGAAGAGTATTAACAATGTTCATAAAGAGGATATTTTTAGAGAATAAACCTGCAGTAATTTTCGGCGATGGTGGTCAAATAAGGGATTATATATATGTAAAAGATCTGGTTAAAGCGCATATGCTTGCAATCGAGAAAGATGACAAATCGTTCGGTCAAGTTTTTAATGTTTCAAGTGGTAAAGGAGTTAACATAAAAAATTTGGCAGAACTTCTTATTGATATTTCCGGCAAAAAAATTGAAGTAATTTACGATGATCCAAAGGAGGGAGAGTCCTCTGTCTACCAGCCTGAGAGGTTAAGGCTTCCAAAAGAACTAAGAGTTTTCATTTTAGACAATAGTAAAGCTGGCGCTTTATTAGGCTGGAAGCCAGAAATAAATTTGCGTGATGGCCTCATCGAAGAAATAAAGTGGATTTTAAAGAATCCCTGGAGATGGCAGACAAAGCCAAGGGTATAAAGGTGCGTATGAAGTTATGAGTATAAAGAGAATTATGGTCACTGGTGCTGGTGGACCAGCCTCAGTGAACTTTGTTGCTTCGCTTAAGATTGCTCCTGAGAGAATATATATTGTTGGGGTTGATGCAAATAAGTTTAGAATCCATTTGGCTTCCACGGACTCAAAATTTATAGTTCCTAGAGCTACAGAGAGTAGCTACATTGACGTTTTAAATGAGATCATTTCTAAGGAGAACATAGATCTCGTTTATGCTCAACCTGATATTGAAGTGAGAGTTCTTTCTGAAAATAGGGAAAATCTTAAAGCAGAAGTATTTCTCCCCTCCAAAGAAACTGTTAAAATTTGTCAGGATAAGCTCCAATCATCCAGGATATGGCTTAAGAAGGGTGTTCCGACAGCCAGAACAATAGAGATCAAAAGTGAGAGAGATATTGAAAGGTCCTTTGAAGAGTATGGTAGCCCAATATGGATAAGAGCTAGATATGGAGCTGGAGGAAGAGGTAGCACGCCAGCCTATAATGTGGAAACCGCGATCTCATGGATTAAATATTGGAAAGCGAGGGGTGAAAAGTGGGATTTTATCGCCCAAGAATACTTAGGCGGCAGGAATATAGCGTTTCATAGTATTTGGAAAGATGGCGAGCTTATAGTTTCTATGGCTAGAGAGCGCCTCGAGTACATATATCCAAGTTTGGCGCCCTCTGGTGTGACTGGAACTCCAACGGTTCAAAGGACAATTCATGATGAGAGGGTTAATGAGATCGCCGTTAAATCTATTTTGAGCATAGATCCTAATTTTAATGGTATAGCATGTGTGGATTTAAAAGAAAATTCTAATGGGGTCCCATGCGTGACTGAAATTAACGCTGGCAGAATGTTTACAACATCATTCTTCTTTTCGTACGCTAGTAAAATACTTTATAATGATTACCGGGGAAACTTCCCGTATATTTACCTAAAAATGGCTTACGGGGAAAGTATAATGAGATTACCCAAATTTAATATTTTGCCTGAAGACCTCTACTGGATTAGACATATTGACGCGCCCGCCTGTCTGATTAAGGATAGCAAAATTTTGGGGAGTATGTATGAATGGAAGATGGAATAAAACTCGTAATTTTTGATTTAGATGGAACACTTATTAAATTACCCGTAAATTATGCTAAGTTAAGGCATGAAATTGCTGAAATCTTAGGTGTCGATAAAATTGATTCCATCATAAAAAATCTTTCAAGCATCAAAGATGACAAAAGAAAGAGAGTTTTTAGTCTTTGGGATGAATTAGAACTTGAGGCTCTCCCAAATATGAAGGAAGTTGCCGAAGGAATAGAAGTTTACAATAAATTCTACGATAAAATTAAGTGTCTTGTTACCTTACAGGGTATACGAGTAGTGGAGAGAATTCTGGAAAGAACCGGCTTATATTTTGATTACATAGTTACTAGGGAAATTAGTCTCGTGAGAAGCGAACAAATAAAAGTTATTGTTGAAAGATTCGGGGTTAATCCAAAAAATATTCTTATGATAGGTGATAGAGAGAGCGATAAAGATGCAGCTGAAACAATTGGATGTAAATTTACATTTGTAAAAGGGAATGCCGTTCATAATCTTGTGAAAAAGTTCTCAGATGGAGGCGAAGTAATTTGAAGAAGATTGTTATAGAAATTGAGACGGATAAACCGAAAAGTATCGAAATTTACTTAAAAGAAGTTTTAAATACCATGTCAAAAAATAATTTCTTCTCGATAAAGAAATACAATTTAGAGATTATTGAGAAGAAAACTGAAAGTTAGTATTGTAAGCAGATAAGAGACTGATCTTCGCATTATTTTCTTATAATTGTGTTTGAGACTCCATTATTAGCACTTAGTTTATATTATTTACAATGCAGCATAATATTAAGACTGAGTCTTGACGCCCTCCTCTGCGATATGTTCACATACCACTACAACCACCTAAGAGGTAAGCCTTAAGTTGCCACGTCTGAGATGCAAATAGGGGCGTGTCCAATAATTGTTCGTGGAGAATTGTTTTCCATGCTGGAACAGTGAAAGGGAGAGAATTTCCACCTCTTCATTATAGAACTCATCTCTAAATTCATATCTTAAATGTATTGTTATACATGCTATGGTTATGAGGGCTTTGTATATTGCTGCCAGCCTCTCATACCTTACGATTATTCTTCTGAAGCTTTTGAGCCACCCATAGAATCTCTCAACTGCAGACCTCATCCTCCTATAGGTTTCGATGCTATATTGTATGGGCTTCCTA
>CALKGV010000002.1 GCA_938091805.1 uncultured archaeon
AGATCCTGGACTTCGAGCGAATGGCGGAGGAGAGCGGAGACATTGCCCTAAAGCTACTCCTTGAACATAAAGCAGGCTACACCAAAAACTGGACGGAGATCTTTATAGGTGCCAAAAGTTATTAGATTAACTATAATTGAATCAAAATTAAAATTGGAATGAAGAATGCAAATATTTTTTTATACGCAAGTGAAAGCATCCTTCCCAACCCTATTTGAAATCATAATCTTCCTTTCCATCAAATAAATCTTCCTTTAGAACTTGCACGTTTCTACCAATCGCATGCTGAAACATTGTTAAAATAGGGACAATAATTTGGACCAAAATTAATGTCAAAAATTTCGATACTTATAAAATGTACATGGTTAACATTATGAACCATCCATGATGCAGCAAGCGAGAACTCTCCCACATTAAATCAATGTAAGGATGGAAAAATGTACTGAAAACTGTTACGCGCAAGACATTACAGGGATGCCCTCTATTGTCTTTGATTTTTGAAAAAGATTTATTATTTTGTTAGGGTAAATTTTTCATCCAAAAAGAGGCTTGAAAAATGTCCCAATTGAACGAAGAGCTAATTAAGATAGTAAATGTGTCCATGCCGTTTCCCGCAGAGGTTATAGCGGCTTACTCACGCCTAGGCATGGTCTTCACAAGCGGCGAATTAGCGAGGGAAGCTAAGATTCCAAGGTCAACCGCAAAATTTTATGTGCGTAAAATGCTTGAAATGCACATGATATCCAAGGTGCCATATAAAAAGAAATATCAAAAATATGCGAATGCAAAAAACTTTTCAGATTGGCTGATTGATCTCATAAAGTTAGCCATAAGACCTCTTGAAGGAAAGGAATAGTATGATAATTTAAAGCGGGGGCGTTAGTTATTGTCACTAAGAGAACTTGCGGCGAAAAGTAAGCGAAAAGGCAGATGCGGCAGACTCTTAACAATTAAGGAAATTAAGCGCATAAAGAAACGCGGTTATCAAGCTGAAAGAGACCTCGTAAAGAAACTCCGTGAGATAGGCTTCAAGTCTACTAGGATTCCAGTTTCAGCGCCAAGCAGCGAACCCCTACCAGATGTGTTTGCCACAAAAGGTAAATGCATAATAGCTTTTGAGGTGAAAGCTCCAAGCGCTGAAAGGGCCTACTTTCCGAAAGATCAAATAAAAAAGTTATTTGACTTTCTAAGTATGTTTGAGGCTTACACAACGAAGATAGCAGTAATATGCGCAAAATTTCCTTACAGGTGGGTTTTCAAAGAAGTAGATAAAATTGATGACTACTCAATACAAAAGGATGAAAGAAGCAACATAAGACTTGAGGCTGTGAAATAATGGATACATTTTCAGTCCAAAACTCAGACATATCATAATTCATGAAGCCTCTGAAAATAAGAATGCTTTTCTAAGGCAATTCGCTCCTCACGCCTCACGATAGATAATAAAATGGCTAGAAAAAATGTACCAAAAATTCTTTCCCATAAGGCCTCCGAGAGGTTTTTAGCATTCCAAGGACAGAAAAACGGTCCATCTAAAATTTGGAATAAAACCTATTAGTTCCCTCCATCTCTATTAGTTTTTCAGGGGATGAAAACCTGTTGAACGCCACTCGAAGCATTGGTTTAATCGTTAATCCGATAGCCGGTATGGGCGGATCAGTAGGGCTAAAGGGAACAGATGGCAGAGAAATACTGAGTAAGGCTCTGGCTCTTGGGGCCAAACCTATTGCGCCTAGAAGAACTGAAAATTTTCTTTTGCGCTTGAAATCTTTGAATGGAAAAATTAATCTTTTAGTTGGAGCTGGGCTAATGGGTGAGATTGAGGCGAAAAATGTTGGTCTTAAACATTCGGTTATAGGTCAATATAAAGATGAAACGACTGCTGAAGATACAAAAGTAACTGCTAAACTCATGATGGAAGAAGATATTGACCTACTTGTTTTCTGCGGTGGTGATGGGACAGCGAGGGATATAATGGATGTCGTGGGAGTCAATGTGCCGGTTATAGGCGTACCAAGTGGCGTTAAAATGCACAGCGCCGTATTTGCAGTAAATCCGGAGTCAGCGGCTAGCATAGTTGCCAGGTTTATACTTGAGGGGCTGCCGCTGAGGGAAGCGGAGGTGATGGATGTAGATGAAGAAACATTTAGAAGTGGGCTTCTGTCAGCCAAACTATATGGCTATATGTTGGTACCATACGAGCCAGAGTTAATCCAGGGAACAAAAGTTGCTAGCTTCATGACCGATGATGAATTGCGCAATCAAGCGGCAATTGCAGTATACATGATTGAGAAGATTATGGAGCCGGACACCATATACATTCTTGGACCTGGAACAACTGTGCGTACAATCACAGATCTCTTAAACGAGAAGAAAACCCTCCTAGGAGTAGATCTGCTTTATAATGGCAAAATAATAGAGCATGATGTAAATGAAGCAAAGATCTTAGAAATGATTCGTGGCAAAAAAGCCAAAATAATAGTCACACCGATAGGTGGACAAGGCTTCATATTTGGAAGAGGTAACCAGCAGATAAGTTCCACTGTGATTAAAGAAGTTGGTGTGGAAAATATAATTGTCATAGCCACTAAACAGAAGCTGAGAGGTTTAAAGAAATTAAGGGTTGATACTGGCGAGGTGGAAATAGACCGGAAATTAAGAGGCTACATCAGAGTAATAACTGATTACGGCGAAGAGATCATGATGCCAGTGGGGCAGGATTACTGATGGATTAAAAATTAGACCATTTATTAAATGAGCAATGATTAAAATTTAATTTTTATTATGGACAATTTAATGATCCCAAAAAGCGCAGTCTTCTTCTCAAAGCTTCGCCGCCATAGTAGCAAAAATGTTGCGAAAGGCGCTTCAATAAGTTCTGAATGAAGAGATTTCGCTGCTTAATTATTCTCATTTTCATTTAGCTCGATTTTTGATCCAAAAATAAGCAGAAAATTTTTCTTCTTCAGATCAAATATAAAAATAGATATTTTTAATGTCCATTTATGAGAAGAAACTCTTCTTCACGTAGCTTCCCCTTACGTTTATGTGGAAGCCACATTTTGGGCATCTTTTGTTTTCAGTAATTCTATAGCGTAAAATCTTGAACCCATGCCGTTTTATAAGCGTCTCCTGACAGTTTGGGCAGTAAGTATTTTCATATTTATGTCCAGGAACATTACCTACGTAAGGATATAGAACACCAGCCCTCTTAGCCATTTCATAGGCTCTCTCCAGCGTTTCTATTTTCGTCACTGGATTATCGAACTTATATGCGGGATAATATCTTGTGAAATGTAAAGGTGTCTCCGGCCCTGCCTCCTTAAGAGATCTCTCAATTATTGATTCTAGGCAATCTGCGTCGTCATTTACGCCTGTAACAACTAGGTTCACAAGTTCGACGTGAAATCCCATCTTCCTCGCTTTCCTAACATTTCTCCAAACCTTCTCGGAATCTATTCCACCGCAGAATTTTTCATAAACTTCCGAGTTGCCTTTAATGTCAATTTTCAAGCCATCCATGCCCGACTCGTGAAGAGCTTTTAAAGCCTCAAGCGTCATATAGCCATTTGAGACGTAGCATGCATATAGTCCCTGAGCTCGTCCAATCTTAAACAAGTCGATATTCCAATCTGTAAGAAGGGTTGGCTCCTGAAAACTAGAGCATAATCCTTCATCACCTTTACGAAGAGCCAATTCAATGATGTAGTCAGGCGGGTAATAATTGATGCGATCTAGGTTTGGAACAATCTTTGAGAGGTTCCAGTTCTGGCACCATGGGCAGTCAAAATTGCATGACCATGTTGAAAATGTAAGCGCTGTTGAACCCGGCCAATAATGGAAGAATGGTTTGATCTCTATCGGTCTGCTTTCCACCGCGCTGAGAGCGCCATAAACTAGGGTGTAAATCTTGCCGCCAATATTAACTCTGGTTTTACAAAAGCCTAAATTGTTCGGCAGGATCTCACATCTTCGTTCGCAAAGTGAGCATTTAACTTTATAATCCGCAATTCTCTCATAAAATATTGACTCGCGAAAATTGGGCGGATGCAATGACTTTCCCAATGCGCATCAATTCTTTGTATTAGACAAAAATAATAAAGTTCCGTAGTTAATAATGTTTATTCTGAAGTGAGCAGAAACAACTTGCACTCTTGGTTCAGGTGAAAAACCAATGAAAGTTAAGATAAGGAATGGAGAAGAAATTTTAAGCAATGCCTCCACGGCCATTGACCGTGAAGCGAGAAAAATAGCTTTAAATGCCATTGAGAAGGCTCTTGAATCTGTAGATCCAAAAGGGCTCGTCCGCTCAAGAGTTAAACTGTTAAATGATAAATTGATTATAAACAATGATATTTTCGAGCTAAAGTCATTTAGGAGAATATTCGTAGTTGGCGGCGGAAAGGCAAGCGGACACATGGCTGAGGCGCTGGAAGAAATTTTTAATGGACGAATAGTTGATGGAATAATTGTTGTTCCACGTGGAACGGCGGAGAGATTTAAAACGGAAATAATAAGGTTTCATGAAGCAAGCCACCCTATTCCCGACCAGAGCAGCGTTGAGGGTGCAAGAAAAATCGTAGATTTAGCAAAAGAAGCTGACGAAAACGACCTAGTCCTATGCCTAATTTCCGGAGGGGGATCAAGCTTAATGGCTTACCCACGTGAAGGCGTATCCCTTGAAGACAAGAGAAGGACCACAGATATTTTGCTTAAATGTGGAGCGACGATTAATGAAATAAACACTGTCAGAAAGCACCTGTCAAAGTTTAAGGGCGGGCATCTTGCGAAAAGCGCTCATCCAGCAACGCTCATCAGCCTATTGCTTTCAGACGTCGTCGGCGACCCATTAGATGTCATAGCTTCTGGACCGACCGCACCTGACACAACAACATTTGAGGATGCAATTAATGTGCTGAAGAAGTATAATGTTTGGGACGTGGTTCCGGAATCTGTAAGAACTATTCTCTCGAATGGAGAGAAAGGGTTAATTGAAGAGACCCCGAAAAGCAGCGATCCATCTTTTAAAAAGGTCTATAATTATGTTATAGGGAACAATAGAATCGCATGCATCGCGGCTGCGAATGAGTTGAAGAGTGCTGGTTTAAACACGATTCTGTTAACCTCGCAAATTGAGGGTGAAGCTCGAAATGTAGGTTTAATAATAGGGGCCATAGCAAAAGAAATATTTTTATCGAATAATCCAATTCATCGCCCGGCAGGGCTAGTTATAGGTGGAGAAACAACGGTCACTGTGATAGGAAAGGGCATCGGGGGCAGAAATCAGGAAATATGCTTAGCATCAGCGCTTAGAATAAGTGGATTGAAGGGGGTTGTGGTGGCTTCAGTCAGCACAGATGGGATTGATGGGCCTACGGATGCTGCCGGAGCAATTGTAGACGGCAACACCATCCTCCACTCAAAGTTAAAGGGGCTTGATGCCGAGAAATACTTGAATAATAATGATTCTTATTCATTCTTTAAGAGGATGGGCGACCTGGTTTACACGGGTCCGACGGGAACAAATGTTAATGACATTTCAATTTTAGTAGCATTATAGTATAATTATTTTTCAAAAATTAGACTTATTCTTTCTTCTCTGGGTTTTTCCTCAACATGCCAATTAAAGGTGTAGCCGCCTAAATATGAACCGCTAATGGATGTGAACAGCGGTATAAGTATGCCCTTTAAGATATGCTCCATCCCCGCTATTTGATAGCCAACAGCTGCTAAGTATAATAGAAATAATGTAAAGCCAATAACGCTTGGAAAAACCATGTTCACCTTAAGCCTCTCTTTAACCTTATATCCCAGGTAGAGCCCGCCTAGGAAGCCAGCCGGCAAATAAATGAGCCCTAACCTAATTAAGTAGTATCCGTTTCTAGCTTCCTCAAAAATGAAAACCCCTAAAGAACCATATATCTTGACGAGCCACTCGGTAAGCCTCCAAGGCGCTCCAAATCCGTCAAGAATGAAAATTATGCCGAAGCATATTGCCCCACTTATAAGCATGTGAATTATTAACCATAGGTCTATTTTTTCACTCACTCTCATACTTCACCACCAGGGAGTTTACTAATATTTGAAAATCATTATACGTTGCGTTCCACGCTTGATCTCTCCAAGTATAGAAAATAATCTCGAGAAGATTGCGTTCTGTCAGTGAAGAAATAAAAATCCCCGTAATATTGTAAGTTACATTTTCCCCCATCGACATCGATATATTTTTAATCTGAATCTTTGAATAAGAGGCTTGGCGCTCCGAGACTTTAATAGTTCCATTCTCAGCGAACTGCAGAGTGGCGCTCTGATTTTTCTGCAGAAACCATGTGTAGAATCTTTCAATTTCAAAAATTGCCACTGAAAATTCATCCTTAATATTTTGCTCGCCCATAAACTCTTGCACAGATTCTCGAGTTTTATGATAAATTATATATATCATTGCGTCTCCTTCGGCGTTAAGTAAATAAATTGCGCAAACACTTTCATTTTCCCAAAATGGAAGAAGATACGGATAAGGCGTACGCCAGCTCTTTGGAAGTTTAAATTCAATAGTTTTCATGTCAATATGCAAGTAGTTTCCATCCTCGGTTAAGCTTCCCATTAAGGTGACATGTATCATTAAATATCCAGCCGCTAAGAAGGCTAAAATTAATATTAGGAAAACCGCGAGCGGCAGCCGAATTCTAAACAGTTTACTTCTCATATGTAAATCCCAACAAGATTCTATATTCCTTTAGTATCATAATTGAATAAAACTTTTTTGGAATTAGGCGCATTAAACATTAACCGAAAGACTTGAATACTTCCAAATGGATATCCGTGCATTAATGTTCACCCCAAAAGATGGTATGCTGGAGGAAGTATTATGCGAAAGATGGAAGCTGCAGTTTTATATAAGCCTTTAGATATGAGGATGGAATATCTTGATGTGCCGGAGATCGGCCCCAACGATGTCCTTGTGAAAATGAAGAGAGTCGGCATATGCGGCTCAGATGCGCATTTTTATCTTCAAGGCAGAATATCATCCTTCATCGTAGAGAAGCCGATTATTCTCGGGCATGAATGCTCAGGCGAAATTGCTGAGGTAGGGGAGAAGGTTACAAATGTTAAAGCTGGTCAAAGGGTTGTTATTGAGCCTGGTTTTACTTGCGGAGTATGCGAGTATTGCAGGTCTGGACGCTACAATTTATGCAGGGATGTCCGTTTCTATGGGGCTCCTCCTTATAACGGCGCTTTCGCAGAATATGTTTCAGCGCCGGCCCACAATGTCTATCTAATGCCCGATAACATGACTTATGGAGAGGGAGCCATGATAGAGCCTTTAGCCGTCGGGATGATGGCCGCTAAGCGTGGTGGGGTCACGATTAATGATAGCGTTGCCATATTTGGTGCTGGACCAATTGGGCTTTTAACTCTTCAAGCCATCAGGTCGCGCGGTGTAATTGACGCGTACGTAACCGATATCGTTGATTACCGGCTTGACTATGCCTTAAAACTTGGTGCTGGGGCAGTTATAAATGCTTCTAAAGAGAACGTTCTTGAGCAAATTATGCAGTTAACTGGCAATAAAGGTGTTGATGTTGTTATTGAAGCGTCAGGCTCAATTAAGGCTTTACAGCAAGCATTAGATATCGTTAAACCCGGCGGGCGCATAGTTCTTGTTGGATATCCGCTAGTCGAGGTTCCGCTTTTAATTGATAAGGTTCTGGAAAAAGAATTAAGCATTCTAGGTGTTCACAGATACGCAAATGTTTTTCCAACCGCTATAAAATGCGTTTCCTCGGGAAAAATTGATGTAAAATCCCTTATAACCCACGTCTTTCCATTAGACAGAATTCTAGAGGGCTTTGAAGCCCACATTAAGAAAATTGGTAATCCAATCAAAGTTCAAATTGAAATTTCCTAAGATTTCTGTAGCTGAATACATGTTTGAAAAGCTTGCGCAGTAGCCTAAAATACATCTTTCTGGAAAAACGGTATCCATTTTAACCCCCTCTCTATGAAGCCTGCCAAATAGGCGGAAATCGCATTTTCTATTTCGCATTCGCCTAGATCAGTAACTTCTAATGCGGCCGAATCGGAACCATGTTTAATCCTAGTGTTTTAGGCGCATATCCAATCCAGCGATAAACCAATTATGCAACTGTTTTACGGCGTGACAAAAAGCATGGAAAGCATAGAGAGGGAGCTAGCGGCTAAAGCTTTTGGCAACGATGCCTCTAAGCTTAGTAGTAATTTTTTAGGGATAACAACTGTAGCAATGGATCAAGGAAGAAGATAGGTTTCAGGAATGGCTGAAAAGAATCTGGGATATTGTGATATTGAAGAAATAAATTTGGGAGCTTGCTCACCTGTTAAGCCAGCCTGCCAAAAGACCCAATGAACTACCACTCACCATCAGAAAGCTCAAGAAACTCCATACCAAAACATAGTCAAGAAAGACTTAAATAGTTTTGAGATGAGTTCGTAATAAAAGCAGCATCAGATTGTTGATGCTTTTGTATCCACTTCAATCCCAATTAACTAAAGTTTACTTGATCTTATTCAGTTTCATTGTGAAAAATCTCGCGCATCTGCGCATACTTATATGCTGTCTCGACGACGATTTTTGCCAGAGTAACGGCGTCCTCCCCAATAAACACTATCATGGGTTCCTTCCCAAAATCTCCTTTATGATATATTACGTCTGGGACTCCGCCAGCTTTCTCAATTGCCATTTTAACGCCCCAAGGTATGCTCATTCCTTCAATAAGCTTAATTTCCTCAGGCTCCTCACTTCTATCGTAAAACGATATTTTAAGCCCTTTGACACTTAAAATGTCAAGAATTTCCTCTGAAAATTTTATGTTAATTGCAGCCCTTTTACTAGGATCATGCTTCATTACTTCAAGTATGTACCTTGCTAAATGGGATGATGCGCCGAAATTCGGGGATGAAGAAGACTTAACGCCGCTAAATATTTTCATGATTCTTCCTGGAATTGCTGCCACATCCTCTATGCTTTCAGCATATGGAAGAGCCATGGCAATATTGATTCCAACCTCGGGTGTGACAAAAACCGTGCTACTTGAAGACTCAAGTATCCTTCTAGCTTGATCAACGCTCTTCAAAACTTGATATTTTGATGCTTCTCTATATAACTGAGCCATTGGATTAACAGGACCAACGCCTTTTCCAATATTTAACCCAAACTTTATGGCATATGTGATGAAAGCCTTTGCTTTCTCAACCGCTGAGGGCACGTCATCACCCCTCGCTATAAAGGCAGCCATGGCGGCTGAGAAGCTGCATCCGGTTCCATGCGTCGTATTTACATTTAACCTTTCTGCTTCGAAAATTCTGTAGTCGCCTTTATAGTACAATACGTCAACTGCTTTTGCAGTGTTTAAATGCCCGCCTTTAATCACAACTGACTGCGGGCCCATCATACAGATTTCCTCAGCAGCCTTCTCAGCATCCTCAAGGTTTTCAATTTTTCTTCCAACCAGATGTTCGGCTTCAAATCTGTTCGGGGTAACAACCGCTGCCACAGGGAACAGATGCTTCTTTAAAACCTCCACAGCCTCGGGTTTTAATAAAGGCACCCCGGACTTTGCCATCATAACTGGGTCGACCACCAATGGGAAACCATGCCTTGAAACTTCTGAAGCGACCGCTTTTATGATTTCCTCGGTATAAAGCATGCCAGTTTTCCCAGAGTCTATCCCCATATCTTCAGCCACTTGTCTAATTTGCTCCTTCACAACTTCAGGCTTAACACATTCAACGGCGGTCACTGAGTAAGTATTCTGAGCTGTTATGCATGTCACTGCGGTGGCGCCATGAACGCCTAGAGCTGCAAAAGTCTTCAGATCAGCCTGTATTCCGGCCCCTCCACCAGAATCGCTTCCAGCAATGGATATGGCTACTGGAATTTTTCCCTTCAGCCATTTATGTTCAAACATTTGCCGAACCCTCAACTATAGAGAAGACTAACGCCTCTTTAAAATATATTTTGAGTTGAGCATGAAACTCTTAAAATGCAATCACAATAAAATGTTTCGCTCATATTGAGCTGATGACATATACCTTTTTCTGACTATTAAATTTGGGCGAAATAAGCCTGTTTTAGGTTTAACAGAGGACCTAAAAACCGTCTAAAGCATGGAAAGAGTCATGCACCATTTCCTTAATATGAGCGAAATGTTTTAATTTAGCAAAATTGAGAAACGTTTTATAAGAAGGGGGCAAAACATTAATCGATTGGGGTGATTGCTATCTTGGATCCGGGAAAACTTCGCGAGTTTTTTATGAGGGGTGTTGTGATGTGTGTTCAGTTAACTCCTTTTAAAGGGAACGAAGACGTTGATTATGAGGGGCTAAGAGAGAACACTGCCTTCTTAATGGAGGAGAGTAAGGGAGAACCTTTAGTTTTAACGCCTGTTGGAAGTACCGGAGAAAAATACGCTGTTACAGATGAAGAGTGGAGAAAAATCGTTAAGACCGTTGTGGACGTCGCAAATGGCAAGATTCCAGTGGTGCCCGGCGCTTCGCATTCTGGCACTAGAGTTGCTTTAGAACGAGCTAAATATGCGCAGGATGTTGGCGCTGACGGTGTGATGATAGTATTGCCCTACTATCATGTCCCTGAGGAGGATGGGCTATATCTGCATTATAAGAAGATTGCTGACGCGTTAGATATAGGCGTGGTGCCTTACAATAATCCAGATGCTTCAAAAATATATATGATGCCTCACATTCTTAAGAAATTGGTGGAGACTACTGACAATATTGTTGCTGTGAAGGAGAATACGCCGTTTATACCAACGCTTTATGAGCACATAAAAACTGTCGGTGACAAAGTCCCAATTTTGCAAGGTAGGGGTGAGTGGTGGTTTGCAGCCACCGTCTTTCTCGGCGTAAGAGGATACATTTCAGGATATGCAAATTTCATGCCAAAAATAAGTTTCGATTTGCTTAAGGCCGGGCTCAGCAGAGATTTTCCAAGGGTAAAGGGGATAATGAAGAAGTTAGACCCGTATGAGGAGTTCATAGCAAAAATATGTAAGAAATATGGTCCCTCAACAACAATACTGCCCTATCCATACGTAAGCTCCTATATGATTTATGCGGTGATGAAAGCAACAATGGATATGCTAGGGCTTAAAGGAGGATACATGAGATTACCACTATTGGATCTAAAAGAAGAAGACAGGAAAGAACTGGAAAAGATAGTTTTTGAAAAGCTGGAATTAGAAAAAGTAAAGCGATGATCTTTCAACTATAAAGAAGTTATAAGCTCAAAGCTAAACCTTAATTTCTTTTTTGCTATTGGGACATGGCAACTTAAGGTTTAAAAATCTCATCAAGCCTAGGCGTAATGTTAGAGCTGATGGAACAGCGTTCTCAGTAAATATGCAGGGCTAAGACAGCAAGCCATAAAACATGAATTAGAGGAGAAACTGGAGCAATAAAGAATTAAGCCGCAAAACAGTATTCTACGTTAAGTATATTTAAAGGCATTGAGCTTTAAGCGTGTCTTTCAGCATTTTTATGGCACAGTATTCTGAACACATTGAGCATGCTTCTGGACTTTTAAGTTTAGATCTGCCGCGTATTCCTATAGCCTTCTCCCGGTCTATGGCGTTTTCTATCTGCTTCCTCCAGTCTAATGCCGCTCTAGCTTTAGCCATCTCTAAATCTTTAGCAGCGGCTTTATGTCCAAGTTTGGCTATGTCAGCGGCATGAGCCGCTATCCTAGCTGCTATAACGCCTTCCTTAACATCATCCAGTGATGGTAATCCAAGATGCTCAGCCGGAGTTAGATAGCAGAGAAAATCGGCGCCAGCCAGGCCTGCCAATGCTCCCCCAATCGCGCCAACTATATGGTCATATCCGGGAGCTATTTCCGTCACGACAGGGCCGAGAACATAAAGCGGCGCTTCCCTACAAATTGTTTTCGCAAGCCTAATATTTGTCTCCACATGGTTTAGCGGCAGATGCCCCGGACCCTCAACCATTACTTGAACATTTGCATTTCTAGCCCTTTCAACAAGTTCGCTAACCATCAATAGCTCTTGAATTTGGAAGTAGTCTGTTGAGTCGAATATGCATCCGGGCCTCAGCCCATCTCCTAAGCTTAAGGCGAAATCGTATTTAGCGGCGATTTCCAGGAGATAATCATAGTTCTTATACAGCGGGTTCTCCTCATCATTATGAAGAATCCATACAGCTAGGAATGTTCCGCCTCTACTTACGATCCCCATTAAGCGAGGCTCCTTCGCAATTTTTTTCACAATTTCCCTTGTAACGCCGCAGTGCACCGTCATAAAGTCAACGCCATCTTTAGCATGCTTCTCTATTACATTGAAGACGTCATCCTCAGTCATGTGAACTATTGACCCCCTTTTCCTAGCAGATTCTACAGCTGCTTGATATATTGGAACCGTTCCAACCGGCGCATCAACTGCCTTCAGAATTGCTCCACGTATCTCATCCAGATTGCCGCCTGTACTGAGGTCCATTACCGAATCTGCACCGTACTTTATTGCTGTTTTAGCCTTCTTAATTTCCAGGTTTAAGTCGCATATGTCAGGGCTTGTGCCAATGTTAGCATTAACTTTAGTCCTTAAACCTTTCCCAATGCCTACTGGATGAACATTTTCACGTTGAACATTACGTGTTATAATCACCGTTCCTTCAGCAACACGCATACGTATAATTTGCGGCAACTCGCCCTCATCTAGGGCAACCAACCGCATCTCTTCAGTTTCACGTCCCTCTTTAGCAGCCTTCATCTGAGTCGACATTAATGATGCACCTTTGATGGAATACATTAATAATTTAAGAATTTAATGCTAAAGAACTTATTATTGATTTTGATGTTATATTTATTTTTTAAGCGAATTTTAACGTAAAATTCTTATTTATGTCTAACTTATAATCCTAAAATTCCAATTGAGCTGATGAGATTTGCCTGTGAAAATCCTTAAGATTGAGGATGGAAGCGCATTTATTCTAGAACGGATCATGTATACTAAACGTTATACTTTATCCCTTGACAGGAACAAATGCGTAGGTTGCGATCTCTGCGTGGTTGCATGCCCGAAGGAAGCGATAAAAATTGTTAATCCCTCAGATCTTGCGGATATTGAGAATCAGCCGAAGAAGATCACAGTTAAGGTCCTAGATGATAAATGCAACTTTTGCGGCATATGTAGCGAAATATGCATCTTCGGAGCCTTTAAGCAAAGTGTTAACGACGAAGAGTACATTCCAGTCTTAAAAAGCGAAAGTTTTCCAAGGTTGATTCATGATGTTGAAGTTGATGAAAGCAGGTGTCCAATAGGCTGCAAGGTTTGCGAGGAAGCATGCCCACTTAGCCTAATTAAGGTTAAGTGGAACGGTGAATCGGGAGGCAAGGTTAAAGTTGAGATTAATAGAGATCATTGTCCAGTATGCCGAATATGCGAGGTAAAATGTCCATACAATGCGATACATACTAGGAAAATGATTTCCGGCTTAATTAGGGTGAATATTGACCTCTGCCCTGAAGGTTGCCGAGCCTGCGTTGATGCATGCCCAATACCCAATGTTCTTTCCATATCTAATGATGGAAAAGTCAATGTTAATGATTCTTTCTGCGTCTATTGCGGCGCATGTAAAAATGCATGTCCGGTTGAGGGGGCGATAGATCTTAGAAGAGTATCAGTGCATCATACGCCTGTTAAATCGGGCGCATGGAATAAAGCCCTAGAAAGATTAACTTCAACTGAGAATATGGCTAAAGAACTCCGCAGTAAATCAATATTTAAGACTTACGAATCAGTGAAAAAACTTCATATGAGGAGTCGTGTTAGTAAATGAGCGACAAACCCGAAAATGAAGACTTAAGAATAGGCGTCTTTGTCTGTCACTGCGGGCTGAACATAGCTGGCGTAGTTAATGTTAAAGAGGTGACTGAGTATGCGAAAACCTTGCCAAACGTTGTTTTCGCAATCGATAATAGGTACACATGCTCAGATCCGGGTCAAGAGGAAATTAGGAAGGCAATTAAGGAGCATAGGCTTAACCGCGTTGTTGTCGCAGCGTGCTCGCCGAGGATGCATGAGCCTACATTTAGGAGATGCGTTGCCGAAGCTGGGCTGAACCCGTACTTGTTTGAAATGGCGAATATTAGGGAGCATTGCTCATGGTGCCACCCAAGTACGCCCAAAGAGGCAACCGAGAAAGCTAAGGAAATAGTTAAGATGGCTATTGCTAAAGTCAGATTGCTTCGCCCCCTAGAGCCAATAGAGGTGCCAGTTTCACCAACCGCTCTGGTCGTGGGCGGAGGCGTAGCTGGTATAAATGCTGCCCTCGAATTGGCGGAAATGGGCTTTAAAGTGTATTTGCTTGAGAAAAATGAGAGCATAGGCGGCCACATGGCACAACTGGACAAGACCTTCCCAACTTTGGACTGCTCAATATGTATTCTAGGACCAAAGATGGTTGATGCTGCCCGCCATCCGAATATTGAAATAATATCTTTCGCTGACTTACTGAGCGTTGAGGGCTATATTGGGAACTTTAAAGTTAGAATTAGAAAAAATCCACGATATGTCCTCGAGGAGAAATGCACAGGCTGCGGCGAGTGCCTCCCAGCATGCCCAATTGAGTACCCTAACGACTGGGACATGAATTTAGGCGTTAGGAAAGCCATATCCGTTCCATTCCCTCAAGCTGTGCCGCTGGTTTATAGAATAAATCGAGACTACTGTATAGAATGCTATAAATGCATTGATGCATGCGGTCCGCGCCAAGCAATAAATTTCGATCAGAAACCGGAGGAAATCGAACTTAAAGTTGGCGCCATAATAGTTGCAACCGGATACGACATCTACTTGCCTGAGGAAGGAAACCTTTACGGCTATGGGAAATATAGTAATGTCATAACCAGCCTAGAGTTTGAGAGGCTTATTCTGGCAGCTGGACCAACAGGTGGGCATGTTGTTCGCGCGTCAGATGGGAAGATGCCGAAGGTTGTTGTGTTTATTCAATGCGTTGGATCAAGAGATGTCAATAAATATCCCTACTGCTCAAACTTCTGCTGCATGTACACGCTTAAGCATACAATCCAATTAAAGGAGCATTACGGAAATGATGTTGAGGCTTACGTTTTCTATATGGATATGCGTAGCAACTTTAAGGGATACGAGGAATTCTATTATAGAGCCAGAGAGATGGGTGTGAATTTTATCAGGGGAAGAGTATCGAAGGTTATTGAGGATCCAGAGACAAAAAATCTCATAATACATGCTGAAGACACGCTGCTTAGTGAACCAATAGAGCTCGAGGCTGAGATGGTTGTTCTTGCAACAGCCGCCATACCGAGCAAGGGTATTGAGGAAATCGCGCGGATCCTAAACGTAACCAGGGGAACGGATGGATTCTTCATGGAGAGCCACCCGAAGCTTAAGCCTCTTGATACGCCGGTTGACGGAATATTCCTGGCTGGAGCATGCCAAGGTCCGAAGGATATTCCTTATAGCGTCGCTCAAGGGTGCGGTGCAGCTGCTAGAGCTGCGACAGTACTGTCTAAGCCGTCAGTTAAGATTGAACCCATAATCTCAGTTGTGGACCCGGAGAAATGTAGAAATACGAAGGTTAAATGCGGCATATGCGCCACTAAATGCCCATATGGAGCCATAAAAGCTGAACCAGGCATGCCAGCGCAGATCATATCAGCCATGTGCCATGGTTGCGGAACATGCGTTGCGGAATGCCCAGCCGACGCCATTACACAGATGCACTTCACTGATGCACAGATATTTGCTCAAATAGAGGCTGCCCTAGAGAGTAACCCTGAAGATAAGATACTAGGCTTCTGCTGCAATTGGTGTGCCTACGCGGGAGCCGACTTGGCTGGGACAAGCCGATTTGAGTATCCGCCAAACATAAGGATTGTTAAGACGATGTGTTCAGGGCGAATCGACAGGGATTTTGTCCTAGAAGCCTTTAGAAGGGGTGCCGGAATGGTTCTAATAGGAGCATGTCACCTGCCTTACGACTGCCACTACATTGATGGAAACTGGAAGATGAAAGCTAGAATGGAAGCTCTATCTAAAGCTCTGGAGAAGATGGGTCTGACGCCAGATAGATTTAGGATCGAATATATCTCTGCCGCCGAGGGCTCTAAATTTGCGCAAGTAGTACGCGAGATGGCTGAGAAACTTAGAGATATGGGGCGAGAAAGAATAATCGCTGAAAATGAAAAGCTGCGTCCATATCTTGAGCGCATGCTTGGAAGAAAGAGATGAGAGATTAGGTCATGTAGAATTTTTCGTCTTGTTGATGCTTTTGTATCCGCTTAAGATTTCGAAGCTGAGGATAATGGACAATTTTATTGTCCCCTCGAACTTCGAACCCTTACGAAGGACGCTCGCGCAGCTTTTTATGGAAGATTTATGGTCAACTTTAATGCCCAAGAAATCATAAGACAAGAATCTTTGAGAAGTCAACCGTCCAACACGAGATCTCGATTCACAGTGTCCTCCTGTAACATGAGCCTTTCAGCTTTTGGACAGATTTTATGACTAGTTCAATCCAGCACTCTCTCCAGTACGCTGCCATGCTCAAACCCGCAATAATAGTAATCGTCACTCCTGAAATTCTTTATTCGAAGGCTTAGGTAAGAGAATCATACTAATCGCCATAGAGACAATAATACAGAGAACCATTTACAAAGCATTTGGATAAATTGGATAAAGATATACATTTTAACCTGTCCATCTCATAGAAATGATAAATTAGGGAAAGAAAACAAGTTTCCCTTTTTGAGCCGCTAACATATTTAAATGTAAAACGTAACGTAATATGAAATGAGCGCTCTTGGGCGGCGATAACATAATCTTAGAGGCCTAAATATGAACGAGACGCTGACTATAGCTGGGCTTGATCTGGCGGCTAGCCCCCGAAGATGCAGCGGCTATGCTTCCATGAATTTAAATGAAATGATTGTATTTAATGTTAAATGCCTTTATGACGATGAAGACATTCTTGGCGAGACGCTGAAGGATAAGGTTAAACTCCTGGCCATCGACGCCCCGCTTTCGCCGAAGCCGGTTTTTAGGGATGTTGATAGAAGGGCGATAAGAGAAGGATACAGGGTTTTGCCGCCAACACTAGGGGCTATGAGAATGCTGACAATAAGGGCTTGGAGACTCTATGAAATGCTATCAAGTAATGGCGTTAAAGTTATTGAGACGCATCCATATAGCGCTTTGAAATCATCAAGGGAAAAAAGCGTAGATCAACTATTAAACAAAATGGGCATTAAACTAAGCGTGAGCAATAGCGCATTATCTGTGAAGGATTTAAGAGATGCCATTATAAGCCTAGCTGTAGCATACTGCTACCAAAGCAAAACGCGCTTAATGGAGATCAAGGGCAAAGATGGAATAATATATTTGATAAGAGCCCTCCCCTAGCGAAAACGTAAAAGATTTTTCTATAAGTTTCATCAGCTATACTCTGCCGTTTCTCTCGGTGAAGCCGAAGATTCTAACTTTCGCCATTTTTACGTAAGCCTATTTGCTTTTCAATTTCAAGAATTTCTTCAGCTGTTGGTTTTCGAGGGTAATTATAGATTGGACCCCTAGGATCCTCATTGTAGTATGGTCTATTACAGTCTGGGCAGCCAGAGGTTAAAAAGGGCTCACCAGATAGAATAATGCTACGAAGGCCATTAGCAGATATGTCGAAATCAAATATGCGCCTATTCTTAAACTTCATATCCTCAAAGCGTCTTATTCCACGCGTTATCAAATAATGCGCAATCTGCACCCTCCTATAGTAGGCTACCGGCGGCCTAGGATGATTGGCCATGCGTGTTCCAGGTATTGGCGTGAAAGCGAAGAGCGCTGGAAAAACGCCCATGTCAACGCATCTCTGCATCATATAGGTAATATCTTCCTCCTCCTCACCTAAGCCCACTATCAGATGAGTTGTAACCCTCATTTTCCCAAAAACCTCAACTGCGGTTTTCAACGCATCAAGATGGGTTTGCCACTTATACGGTCCATTTGCCAATTCCCCCTTAATCCTAGTAAAGATCCCCTCCGTGGCTGCGTCGAGAGATATGCTGACCCTCTCTACACCAGCCTCGCGTAACTTAATCATTTCTTCATACTTCAATGGTTGGCAGGAAGCTGATATTGGAACGTCTGATGCTGAGCGGATGGACGCCGATATGTGTACAATGTCGTCTTGCACACCAGAATAGTTTAACGCTTGAATGCATACACGCTTCACTCTCCCCTCATCGGCCGCTCTTTCAATCCCCTTAATAACGTCGTTCAGATTGAAGATAGGCCACGTAACCCTTGAGAGCATATCGGTTCTACCACTACTGGATCTGGCTTGAGGGCAGAATGCACAGTTCGCCAAGCATCTGCCACGTCTATACGTGAGTAAATAGGCTGTTGTCGGTTCAGCGCCAATCATACCCTTCGTTAAACCTAAAACTATTGCTGAGCCGAGGGAGACACGGATCTTTTTTAAATTCATTCAGCAATGCCTCTCCACCGCAAAAGTTATCTTTTAACTTTTCCAATTTATAATTTACTATGTATATTGTTTTCTCCGAGAAATGCTTAGAATATTGGGAGCCTGGGCATCCAGAGTCTCCGGATAGGGTTTATCAAGCCTACAAGCTGCTTAGAGAAAGAGGACTTAAGTTCGTTCAAGCTGAGCCATGTCGAGAGGAAGATCTGCTGCTAGTTCATAGTAGAAGGTTTGTTGAAGCCGTGAAGAATGAAATGCTTTATGATCCGGATACTCCAAGCCTTCCGGGCATATATGAGTATGCTAGGTTATCAGTCGGCTCAGCGATAAAGAGCATGGAGATTGCCCTAGAGGGTGAGAAAGCCTTTTCTTTAATGCGACCGCCCGGGCATCATGCTGGTGTGAATGGCAGAGCCCTCGGAGCGCCGACGCTTGGATTCTGCTATTTCAATAATATTGCTGTTGCATGTATGAAGGCGCTTCAGAAAGTTGAAAAGATCGCAATACTTGACATAGATAGCCATCATGGTAATGGGACGCAGGAAATCTTCTTCAGGAATCCTAAGGTATTATTTGTATCGCTCCATAAATATGGAGGCGTTTATCCGGGAACTGGCGGAATCTCAGAGGGGAACTGTCTGAACTATTCATTCACCCATGTAGTTGGAGACCTGGAATATTTGGGGACGCTAAAGATCGCTTTAGATGAGATTAAGAAGTTTAATCCAGATATTATAGCGGTTTCAGCGGGCTTTGACACCCATAGGTATGATCCGGTTTGCAGCTTAGGCTTAAGCGAAGACTCCTATATTACTATTGGACGTATGATTGCTGATCTTAACAAGAGAACATTTGCCGTTCTCGAGGGAGGATATGGAAGATACTTTCCAATATGCGTGTTTAACTTTTTAAGCGGGCTTGAGCAATATTAGCGATGAAATGTAATGAAAACACTTAAAGCCTCCTTTATGGGAGGGTTAATAAAGGAGTCTTTTTACGCTTTATGGGAGGGTTAATATCTTGATTATGGACGCTGAAGCGATTAAGGATTACGATCTTCACGAGGATATGAAGATAAGCGATTTAATAGATCAGATGAGGAATGCATGGGGCTTTTCGTCCGAAAAAATTGTTACTGGAATAGATATTTTGAAAATGATGATTTCCGATGAGAAATGCCTAAAATTTCTTTCATTCCCAGCATGCATAGTTGCAACGGGAACAAGGGGCGTTCTTAAAGAGATGGTTAAGCGCCGCCTTGTAGATGTTATCGTAACCACGTGTGGAACCTTGGATCATGATCTAGCTAGAAGCTGGAGAAACTATTACCGTGGATCATTCAATTTAGATGATAGGGAGCTTCACAGGGCGGGCGTAAACCGTCTAGGAAACGTGTTGATCCCCAATGAGAGCTACGGCATTATAATTGAAAAGAAGATGCAGGATCTTCTATCAGCGCTTTGGAGTGAGGGCGTCAGAGAGATTTCAAGCCGTGAACTTAGCCGAGAGATAGGTTTGAGGCTTTGCAATGAAGACTCGATACTTTATTGGTCCGCAAAAAATAATATACCGGTTTATGTACCAGGCATAACTGATGGAGCAGTTGGATATCAAATATGGCTTTTCTCACAAGACCATAAAATAAAAATAGACATCATGAAGGATGAACAGGAAATCAACGACTTAATATTTGACGCGGAGAAAACAGGGGCGCTTGTAATTGGCGGCGGAATTTCGAAGCATCATGTAATCTGGTGGAATCAATTTAAGGGAGGCCTAGACTACGCAGTTTACATAACAACTGCTGTCGAGTGGGATGGCAGCCTATCAGGCGCAAGAGTCCACGAGGCAATCTCATGGGGGAAAGTCAAGGAAACCGCGAAGCATGTAACTATTGAGGGTGATGCAACAATCATACTGCCTCTTATGATAGCGGCAGTTATCTCCTAAGAAACCTTACACATGCATACATTTAATATATGGTTTTAGAGATCACTTTTCAGGACCTTTAGTGAGTTATACTCGATTATCACGGATGGAACGTGTATGTCACAGCCGCAGAGTTTTGGAACAAGCGGGTATTATGAGTGCTGCTGAAAAAGCTGGAGCCGAGATTAAATAAATAAACGACTATTTCTTCCTAAGGGAGAGAATTTTTAGGTCATCTCTTAAAACTACTCCGTATTCTATTGCTTCCATAATTATTGTTTCCCTTTTCTCCATTAGCGTCTTGAACTCTTTGGGGGTTAGGGCGATAACTTGATATCCTGGGGGCGCATCTATATTTCTTAATCTGTCCAGCAGGTTTCCCACAAAATCTTCTGAGATGAGTAGTATGTCTATGTCGCTCCAGAGGTTGAAGTCGCCTCTGGCGTAAGAGCCGATTAGAATGGCTGTAACCCTAAATGGGATTTTTGAGGCCCACTCCTCCGCCTCTTCTATACGCTTCTCCCTCAACCTTCTTCTCTCTTTAATGATTTCCATTTATCCTCAACCCAACCTATTATGTTCCCGGCTAATCTTATGGCTTCCTTGGCATCTTTCCTCGTATAGTATTCGTCGGGGCTGCCCTCAACCCAAGCATTGGGATATCTCGTTGGCACATAATATTTGTCTAATGTCTTAGCAGCCTGAATTATTTTATCATCGCACCGAAGAACCCCCAACGTCTCCGTTAGAAGTCTTGATAGGCTATGTCCGTATGATGGCATCCCTAGGCCCCTGAGCAAAGCCTTCACGGCGAACTCTGCTGCCTGCTGGGATTTAAAGCAGGCCCAATTACAGTCTCCTCTCTTGAGATCGCTCCTTGCAGAATCTAGGGTTCTCCTACTGAATAGAATCCACCTTAAATATTCGCTTTCATCCATGATTCTCCTAGAAATCTAAGATATTATTTCAATTTAATCTTTCGCTTTCCGTTGCCAGATAGTTAACATTTTATAACTATTCGTTCCACATCTTTAAGTTCATTGGCGGCTTTCAGGGGCAACAGTGCTCCCCCTCATCCTGAGTATGTTTAGGTATGCTATTATGTCTTTATCGGAGCTAACTTTCCTCAACTTCATGCAGGGGCAGTTCGAAGTGAAAACCGGATTAAGAGAATCTTCTGCTTACGATCCTAGGGCGATGGAGCAGGTTAAAACCTATGCCATCTTAACGCGGATTACTGCGCTGTTGCTAATGGCCGTATTCTCGGTTTATTCAAGAGGACTGATTAATCTTGTGGAGGCCGCATTCGACATAGGCCAATGTGGAAAATGCGGACACTAGTTCATGAAGCCAAAGTTCCTTGCCTTGATGAGTGGACATGTCCAAACTGCAGTCAAGCGAGGACGTGGAGTAAGGAGTACATCAAGAAGATGAGATCTTTACATTTACTCTTTTTTGAGTAGATACTCTTAAATAAGTGTTTCAGAATATGATTCCTAATGGTGGTTTCGTTGCAGTTAGGAATAGTTGTTAGCTGAGCTGCGCTGAAGCCTGCGCGAAGATGGCGGTGGAGGCAGCTGTTAAAAATGATGAAACTCATGAAAAACAATCCCTGACGCAAGCATTCAGAATATTCTCTGGAGGTTAAATAGGATATGAGTGGATATGCAAAGAGTGTTGTGGCCGCTTATGTGGTTGTGTTTTCGGCCTTAGCCATGGTTCTCACCTTCAGCAGGACTGAAATTCCGTATCCCCTTATGCCATATTTGAAGTTCGACTTCGCAGAGGTCCCAGCCATGCTGACGCTCCTGCTGGGAGGTCTTGTTCCAGGCTTAACTACTGAGGTTATTCATTGGATTGGTCTTTCCATAGCGAGAGGCTGGGTTCTAGGTCCGTTGATGAAGTTCTTGGCGGTTGTTCCCATGGTTTTCGGCTTCTGGCTGGGGATAAGGATTCACAGGAGAAAGTGGACGGTAAAATCTATTGGAGCGGCGCTTCTGCTCGGAGCCATCATTAGGGTTGTAGTGTGTTGCCTCACTAACGTTGTGGTAGTACTATTTGTTGCGCCTGAATTCCTAAAGTTCTCAGAATACTCATTAAAAACTGTGGGGATAAACGTGACTTCCACCAGCGATGTCCTATCTTGGACTTTAGCTCTAAACGGCATATTCAACGCGCTGCACGTAGTCTTATCATCTATAATTGCCATCGTGTTGTTTAGAGCTGTGGCGAAGAGGCTTCCAAGGGTAGCTGAAAAGTCTTGGTTCCGGCTTGAGGCTGAATGATCCGCCGGCCCTCGACGCCATCATCTTCAAGGAACAAACACCTCAAAGCCCATGCTGCGCTTCATTGTTTTGGTTTGAAATCTGGCTCGGGGCATGAATATTTGATGCTGTTTTGAAGGCTTTGGTTGTTAAGCGAGTCAGGGGCATTCCAAGAGGCAGGGAACCGTATAGGCGTTTGTTGAGCGACCCTGAGCTTAAAGAACTATGTGAGAAACCATACCTAGGAACCGCGGCTCTTAAGCTCCATAAAAACCCTGAGCGGAAAGATAGAGACCGGCAAAACCACATGGGCAAAATTTTATTAACCAACATTTGAAAACTTAAGGTTCAGTGATGTTGGATGAAGCATTATTGGCGGCTGCTCGCAGCCATATCTCTCATTCTCGGATTGACCACGCTGATTCCGGCTCCAGCAGGCAAGCCCTGCCTGCTAGGCTACAATGCGCATTGCAGCTTCACACCCTTCAGCACAGTAATCTGCTGGATAATCGCCGGCATACTCATTTGGCTGGGCAGAAGGAAATCATCATAAAACCATCGTTGGGAAGCCTCCACCATAGGCTCACTTGGCATGCTAGGATATATCCCAGCCTAGCTTCCCAGATGCCCACCAGCCGGCGGTCAAGGTGGGTGGGGGGCACATGGCACAAATGGTCCAAGCCCAACATCAACGATTAGCATCCATGATCTAGACAGCTCCAACCCTAGGTTCCCGGGATCGCAGCAGATTCATCCATCCTAGCGGACTAGGGTCAGGTTGATCCCAGCTGTCAGCATCAACAGGGCTGATCCCCTCCCACGCTTAAACCCCCTTCAAATGGGACCCATTTTTCGAGCCTATCAGGATACCATGTCACCGTCCGCTAGGCACGCCTGATCCAATTCTTCACGGCATCCACCTCGCATATTTCCTTATTCGCACCCTGCGGACAAGCGCCTTAACCTCGCTCATCATCTTCTCAACATCCTCCCTAATTGATAACATAACCAACGTGATGTTATCAATTAGGTCAAGCGGCATCCCTAACGGCTCCCCACTAATCCCTATCTTCAACGACATCTTTGCCGATCATGATAGTCACTTAATTTTTCTATGCTTCCTAATCTTTTTAACTGCACCAATCATCGTTCTCCACGCATTCTCAGGATCCTCGCATGAAAGGTCTGATCCCTCCTCCGCCCTAAAGCTCCACGTCGCTATGGCGTCGGCTCCGAGCTCAACAGCTTTAACTACGCTCTTACAGATGTCTTGCTCGCGCTCTTTGGGAACTTTTATGAGTTCTACCCATATCTGAGTTTTCAGATTAGCTTTACTTGAAATTTCTACGGCTTTGTTAACCCACTCTACGAACCACTCGAAGGGCCTGTTAAACCAAATCCAGTATGGATCTGTTGAGAAAACATTTAGGCTTTTCAGGTTTAGAATGGGTTTCCAAGAGTATATTCCATGCATACCAGTATGCT
>CALKGV010000003.1 GCA_938091805.1 uncultured archaeon
AGAAATGATAGGCTATGATGGCTTCAAGCATAGGAAGGGCTCAAAGATACATGCATGCGTGGATGAAGGCTCCATGCCTCTAAGCATAGCTTTGGGTGCTGGAAATGAGCATGATTCGAAGCGTATAGATGAGCTATTGGATGGCTTAGAGGAAGCTCCGAAAGAGCTTTACGCTGACTCAGCGTATGACGCTGAAGCAATAAGATATAGGCTATCATCCATGAATGTGGAGGCAAACATACCCGTGAACCCAAGGAACGGTAGGAAGCCCATACAATACGACATCGAAACCTATAGGAAGATGAGGTCTGCAGTTGAGAGATTCTATGGGTGGCTCAAAAGCTTCAGAAGAATAATCGTAAGGTATGAGAGGCTGGCAGCAACATACAAAGCCCTAATAACAATAGCATGCATAACAATACACTTAAGATATAGAATTTAGAGATAAGTTCAAAAATAATTTATATGCTCTTAACTTACATTAATCTCAAGTGCTAGAGAAGTTTTTAATCGAAAGGTACGCTAATGTAAGGAGGTTTACCTTGCAGAGCAGTATTGAAGAAGATATGACTCCTAGGGAAAGGTGGTTGGCTACTTTAAGGAGAAGAAAACCTGACAGAATCCCAATGGATTACTGGGGTACAAGCGAGGTTACCGACGCCCTTAAGAAGCATTTGGGATGTAAAAGCCTGAGAGAAATGTATGAGCGCTTGCATATAGACGCCGTCATAACGGTTCAGCCCAAATATGCTGGGCCGCCGATACCTGAGGATTCAGACATATATGGTTGCCGCTATAGAGACATTAAATATAAGTCAGGCATCTACAGAGAATGCGTCTATCATCCCTTAGCCAAATATAGAAATGTCGAGGAGATTAAGAAAAACTATAGTTGGCCAACCGTCGATCTATATGATTATTCAGTTATCCCTGAGCAGATAGCTGGATGGGAGGACTATCCAGTTCAGGGCGGCGGGTCGGAGCCATTCTTAACCTATAAGAATTTGCGTGGGCAGATGCAGGCTTATATTGACCTAATAGTTAATCCTGAAATTGTGCATTACTGCCTTGACAATTTATTTGATTTCTGTTATGAAAATACGAAGCTTATTTATGAACAGATCCCGGGCAAGGTTCTGCTCTCATATGTCGCTGAAGATTTCGGATCGCAGACCGGGCTATTATACTCGCCGAAACAGATTAAAGAGTTCTTTCTGCCGAGAATGAAGCGCATGATTGACTTAGCCCATCACCACGGTGTTTATGTATTTACCCACAGCGATGGATCAATAAGAAAGATCATTCCAAATCTGATTGAGGCCGGCATAGACGTTCTAAATCCAATCCAATGGAGATGCAGAAATATGGATCGGGAGGAGCTTAAAAGAGAATTCGGCGGCAAAGTCGTATTTCACGGCGGAATGGATAATCAGCAAACGCTGCCCTTCGGATCAGAAGAGGATGTTCGACAAGAGGTTAGGGATAACATTCGCATACTTGGCAGGGGAGGCGGATACATACTTGCGCCATGCCATAACATACAACCCATCACGCCTATACGGAACATAATAGCCATGTATGATGAAGGCTACAGGTACGGTCAAAACATTTAAAGATGCAAGAAAAAAGAGACGAGCAAATTGGATCCTGGGAAATAGCAAATCTATTAAAGATCCCTAATAGCCTCTCCATAACTCAGATAATGGATATAGGATCCCTAGTTAGGCTTAGGATTAAAACCAAAGATGGAAAATCTTCTACGGTTCAAATAACTAAAAGATTATTCAATGAGATAGGGTTCAACATAGGTTCAAGGGCCTTCATGGCCTTAAAAGTATCTTGCGTGGAGCTAATTTAAAAATAGCGCCGGGTTGGAAAACGAAAACCTCGTGATTCAGCCGTATGCAGATGGCGCTTGTTTTCCCCATAAGTATATATCTTCCTTCTCCTTCAAAAAGAATGGAGAAATCTTGAATAGAGTTAAAAGATTCCTGAAAAATCTAATGAGAAACCCATATTTTTTGGGGTTTATAAGCCTTTTATGGCTTCTCTTCAGAACCGGAACCAAACCTTCACGTATCACCTATCCATGTCAAAGAGCATCTGCGACCATAAGTTTCCACCTTCTAATATATCCGCTTCTCATGCCGATATTTATTTTTCTTAAAAAGCTCCTGAAAATATCGTCTCGCGCTCAAAGGATTTCCGGCAGAAAGATCTTATCCGTTTTCCTAGCATCCTTATCAGTGGTAGCTACGGTCCTAGCGGTTTACGCTAATATAATTATTAATCCTAGGGCAGCGTTGGGTGAACGGGCGGAATCAGCCGGGAGGAAAACCACGGTTTCATTGATACGCGTTAACGGCGGCTCCCTTGAAGAATCTTTGAGGGAAGCCATCAATTTTATAGGTGGGATCGACTATTACGTACCGCCGCGGTCAAAGGTTCTCATCAAACCAAACATTGTTAGAAATCAGGAGCCTCCGGACACGACGGATCCAGCCATAGTTGAGGCATTAATCAACATCATAAAACATAAAAATCCATCTGTAATCTGGATAGCGGATGGAAGCGGCGAGGGCAACACTCTTGAAAACTTTAAGTCCTTAGGCTACTTACCAGTTGCTGAGAGAACCGGATCCATACTTGTTGACTTAAATTACGGCGAAATGGTCAACGTATCTGTTCCAGGAGGAGGCGTTATCTTCAGCAGCTTCCTATTTAACCGCATAGTTATGGAGGCTGATGTCTTTATATCTTTAGCGTGCATGAAAACTCACAGTCAAGCAGTTGTGACGTTAACGATGAAGAACCTCATAGGAATAGCCCCCGGCTCAATATATGGATATCCGCCCAGCCCAACAAAATGGATTCTGCATGAAAAGGCAGGAGAGAAGGGTGATCAATATATGGCGGGCGTAATAGTTGACCTATGCAGGGCCAGAAAAATTGACCTTGCAATAATCGATGGCAGAATCGCAATGGAAGGACAAGGGCCGCATGAAGGTGACCCTGTGAAACTTGACCTGTTAATAGTTGGGGCCGATCCGGTTGCAACTGATACCGTTGCATCCGCAATAATGGGCTTTGACCCAGAGAAGGTGCCAACTCTGCGTCTCGCCAATCATCTAGGGCTTGGAACAAACAATTTACGTGAAATTGAGATTAAAGGAGAGAAAATTGAAGATGCCTGTTACCCATTTAAACCAGCGGCTGGACATGGAAACTTTCAACTATTCTCAACAATTGAACGTGAACTCTATAGGTGGAGAGTGAACCTAGCCTATATCAGCGCAGCCCTTTGGATCATAACGCTATTAACCTTGGGAAGCATAAAAACGAGAAAGCAGCGAATGCAGCAACAATATAGGCTAAATGCTATACTAAACTAAAAATATAAGAGAAACTAAACAAATATTCTACATGAAAAGCGGGCCGGTAGTCTAGCTGGTTAGGACGTCGCCCTCACAAATGGTGAAAAATCCGCCGATGCAAACGCCAATTAAAAATGCCAAGCCATAGAGATCGGCGAAGATCGCCGGTTCGAATCCGGCCCGGCCCACCAAAATTTATGTTCGCGATATTTCTTTCATCGTTCTTCTATTTTTGCTTCATAAATTTGCAGATGAATATTTCTTCTTCACCAGTAGCGATTTATTTTGTGCCCGTATTTGCCGACTAATGGAACGAACGCAACTCCGCCGAGGTCTTCCTCAATGATCCGTCCGTTTATCTTTCTCACTCTTATAAGAGTCTGGTAGAATCCAACCTCGCCAACTGGTATAACCATTATTCCCCCGGGCTTCAACTGTTCTTTCAGCGGGTTTGGAATCGATGGCGCAGCTGCGGTGACAAGTATTCTGTCATATGGAGCCTCATCTGAATACCCCTCCGACCCATCTTTACAAATCACTGTAACCCTATCGCTGTAGCCGGCTTTAACAATGTTTCTTTTAGCGAAATCCGCCAGTCTAGGCAGTATTTCTATAGTGTATACGTGCCCCCACCTCTCCTTTGGAGCGTCTGTTGGCGCAACTATTTCAGCTATTGTGCAGGCGTGCCAGCCGGAGCCGGTGCCAATCTCCAAAACCTTATGTCCAACGTCAAGGTCCAAAGCCTCATTCATTATTGAAACCATGTATCGCCGGGTTAACTCTGCGGTTAACCCTGTGGCGCAGAAACGGTTTGCCCATCACCTATGGGTAGCGGCGTGTCAATTGCAGCGTAGGTTTTCTGGCCTTCAGGAAGAAAATTCCCTCTTGGAACAAGTTTCATAGCCCTGATAACTTTTGCCGATTTTAATATTTTATATCTCATTAGATCTTCTATAAGCCTCTTCCACTCCTCCAACAATCATCCTCCCTTTAACGTCGAAACAATTATTGTATGTACAACCTTAAAATATTACCGTTCATATTATTAAGCCATCATTTAACAGTTACGGACTTCGCCAAGTTGCGCGGCATATCGGGGTTATATCCCTTTTCGACAGCCATATAATATGCGAAAAGCTGCAGTGGAACTACAAATGCTATTGGAGAAAGAACTTCGGGAACTTCGCCCAAAACCTCAAGATAATCATCTGACAGCTGCTTGATTTCTTCATCACCCTCCTCAATCACGGAGATTATTGATGCTCCACGGGCCTTCATCTCCATTATATTGCCAATTATTGTTTTACGTGTTCTATCCCTCGGGCAGATAAATATGACCGTGACGCTGGGCTCAATAAGGCTTATGGGACCATGCTTGCTTTCACCAGCTGGAAATGCAAACGCTGGAACATAGGCTATCTCCATCAGTTTAAGCCGCCCCTCTAAAGATGTCGCTGTGCTTATTCCCCTACCTAGGAAGACAAAAAATCTGCTATCCTTATACTTCCTCACAATTTGCCTAATTTTTTCCTCATTCACCTTTATTGTCCGCTCAACTACATCGGGGATCTCCTTGAGCTTCTTTTCTATCGCTTTAACCTCCTGATGGCTGACTTTGCCACGCAGCTTCGCAACCCTCAAGGCTAACTGAGCGAGCACTAGAAGCTGTGCTGTGAACGTTTTCGTTGCTGCAACACCTATTTCTGGACCGGACTGCTGAAGTACGTAAACTCTGGAAACGCGGGTTAATGTTGACCCAACAACATTTGTTAAGCCTAGCACCGTCGCAGCCCTATTTCTTGCATGTTCAACCGCAGCCAGCGTATCCGCTGTTTCACCTGACTGGCTAACCGCGAGGATTGTGCTATCAATGTTTACGGCCATTCCAACATGCTCAGCGAACTCAGACGCTATGATTGGATATGTTGGAAGATATGCGAGCTTAGAAAACATGTAGGATGCTGCTAAACAAGCATGGTAGGATGTTCCGCAAGCAACTAGAAAAACATTTTTAGCCCTATCTAGGAAGGTCGCCATCAGATCCATATATAGCTCTTGAGGTCTAAGCGCGTTTCTAAGCGATAACGGTTGCTCATGGATTTCCTTCAGCATAAAGTGCGGGTATCCCTGTTTCTCAGCCATCTCGGGGGTCCATGCGATTACTTGAATCTCCCTAGCGATTTGTTTCCAATCTTCCAATCTCCGAATCTCATATCTATCATGTTGAAGTATAGCAACATCTCCCTCCTCAAGAATTACGGCTTTATTTGTTAGAGGTAGGAAAGCGGGTATATCGGAGGCGCAATACAGCGCTTTCTCGCCGACTCCAAGGATTAGCGGGCTTTCTTTTCTGGCACATACGATTTTATCCGGTTCTAGGGATGTAATTATGGCTACGGCGTAAGATCCCTCAAGCCTCTTCAGGGCTTCACGAACAGCCTCGATGAATGATGAACCCCTCTTAATGTTCTCCTCAATCAAATGTGGTATAACTTCCGTGTCTGTTTTAGACTTGAATATGTGCCCAAGCCCCTCCAGCTCCGCCTTTAACTCAGAGAAGTTTTCAATTATGCCGTTATGGACGACGGCTATTTTATCCTCGCAATCTAAGTGCGGATGAGCATTAACCCTACTTGGAGCGCCATGAGTTGCCCACCTAGTGTGCCCTATGCCCACCGATCCGGGCAAATCATCGAGATTGTGAACCTTATGCACCTCATCAATTTTTCCCTGATCTTTCTTAACATGGATCCTGCCGTCGAATATTGTGGCCTCACCGACAGAATCGTAGCCTCTATACTCAAGCCTCTTCAAAGATTCATGGATGATCTTAGCGGCACCATCAGCCTTAGATACGCAGCCAAAAATACCGCACATTTAACATAACCGTAAAGCTATATGATGGAAGATCACCATTATAAGCTTTGTGAATTAAAAGCAGAAACTTGATCCTAGAAACATAAATAAGCACCCTGAAAAATAATTCAAAAAATAGAGCGGCCGTGGTCTAGCCTGGTCTAGGACACCGGCCCCCCGCGCCGTTAACCCGGGTTCAAATCCCGGCGGCCGCATCATTTGTCCAACTAATTTTACTTTTTCTTAAGTTTTAGTATGCGCTGTCCATTCCGGCTTTGGGCTCGTTAAATACGGTGAAAGGATGAGACTGCCATATGTCGCAAGCGTAAATAAGAATTAGGAATAGGGACGTGGCGACTTAAGGTTTTAGCCTTGCATTTCTGACAATCTATCTTATGTTTGGCGTTAGGGATATTGTTGAGCGCTTTCACCTATTTGAGAGGAATATCTGTTGATGAGACATATGTTAAGGCGAACGGCCTAGAATACTATGTTTTCTCAGCCTTAAACATTGATAGAAATGAGATAGTGCGTATGAGGATCTACCCGTCAAGAAATATGCTTGCAACCGAATTATTCTTCAGGCGGGTATTCTTCAACAACATAACAGTAAACCTAAGATATAACGGGGGCATGAGATGGAGGAGGAGCATAGAATGCTGGAACCTAATCTGCGACATGTTCACATACCACCACAACAACCTAAGGAGGTGAACCTTAAGTTGCCACGTCCCAATGAGGGTACTGTCAAGATAAGCCTATATGCTTATAAATCCACCTTATAAGTATGATCCCTCCACCTTATAAGTATGATCCCTTAACTTGACAGTATCCGATGAGATAAAATATTTTAATATAGCACTCAGCATCTGAAACAGCTAGGCAATTAATCTGCTCCGCAATATATTAAAGTTACCTCTAATATAATTATATTTGGGCGTCATTCATGCCAGTTTCTATGATTAGGAAAAGAGATGGCAGAATAGTAACATTCGATCCAAACAAGATCACAAACGCTATTCATAGGGCTATTTTGGCTATCAAAGGCGAGAATGGCGAATTAGCCGCTAGGCTTTCATCTCAAGTCGTAGCTATAGTTGAGGAAGAATTTAAAGATAGAATACCTAGTGTTGAAGATGTACAAAATATTGTTGAACGAGTTCTAATTAAAAATGGTCATGACTTAGTTGCTAAAGCGTATATTCTCTATAGGCATAAGCGAACTGAGCTTAGGGAGCAAAAGAAGCTACTTGGCGTGACAGACGACCTGAAACTATCACTTAATGCGATAAGCGTTCTGGAGCGGAGGTATCTTCTAAAAGACGAGACTGGAAGAGTTATCGAGACGCCCTCACAGATGTTCCGAAGGGTTGCTAAGGCAATAGCGGCGGTTGAGACTATATACGATAAAAGTGCAAGTATAGAATCTGTTGAGGAAAGATTCTTTAAAGTTATGGCAAACGTCGAATTCCTCCCGAACAGTCCTACGCTTATGAATGCTGGAACAAATATTGGGCAGCTTTCAGCATGCTTTGTACTTCCGGTTGGCGACTCAATTGAGGAAATTTTTGATGCATTGAAAAACATGGCTCTTATACACAAGTCTGGCGGCGGCACAGGGTTCTCATTTTCGAATCTTAGACCTCGCGGTGACGTCGTGAGGTCGACGATGGGAGTAGCTAGCGGTCCAGTTTCCTTCATGAAGATCTTTGATATTGCAACGGATGTGATTAAGCAGGGTGGCAGACGTAGAGGAGCAAATATGGGGATTCTCCGGATGGATCACCCAGATGTGATCGAATTTATCACGGCTAAAGAGAAAGAGGGTGTTTTAACCAATTTTAATATTTCTGTAGGCGTTACTGACGAGTTTATGGAGGCTGTGGAAAACGATGATTATTACAGCCTAGTTAATCCGAGAAATGGTAATGTTGTTAAACGCTTGAAGGCTAGAGCCGTCTTTGATCTGATGGCAACTGCAGCCTGGAAAACTGGTGATCCAGGCTTGATATTTCTTGATGAAATTAATCGTAAAAATCCAACTCCTCATGTTGGAATAATTGAGGCTACGAACCCATGTGGTGAAGTTCCACTCTTGCCTTATGAAAGCTGCAATCTAGGCTCCATAAACCTCTCAAGAATGGTTAGAAACGGTGAAATTGATTGGGAGAGACTTAGACGAACCGTAAGAATAGCCGTTCACTTTTTGGATAATGTTATAGACGCCAATAAGTATCCCATACTACAGATTGAGAAGAGCACTAAGGCAAACAGAAAAATAGGCTTAGGCGTTATGGGCTTTGCTGAGATGCTTATAAAACTTGGCATACCCTATGATTCTGAAGAAGCTATTGCAATGGTTGAGAAAGTTATGTCTTTTATATCTGAAGAGGCTAGAAGGAGGTCGGTCGAGCTAGGCGAAGAAAGAGGGTCCTTCCCAAACTTTCCAGGCAGCATTTGGGAAAAAATGGGCTATAAAACTATGCGAAATGCAACGGTAACATCAATAGCTCCAACGGGAACAATAAGTATAATTGCTGGGACATCAAGCGGAATAGAACCCCTATTTGCAGTGGCATTCATTAGGAATGTTATGGGTACTCAGCTTTTTGAAGTTAATCCGCTCTTTGAACAAATGGCAAAGGAGAGAGGATTCTACAGCACGGATCTTATAGCAAAAATAACTAGGACTGGATCAATCCAAGGGCTGAATGAGGTTCCTTCAGATGTCAAGAGATTATTTGTAACAGCCCTGGAGATAGCGCCGGAGTGGCACGTGAGAATGCAAGCAGCCTTCCAAAAATACACTGACAATGCCGTTTCCAAAACAGTTAATCTGCCTTATGAAGCAACGATTGACGATGTCCGAAGAATATTCATGATGGCCTGGAAACTAAAATGTAAAGGCATAACTGTATATCGCTACGGAAGCAAAGCTGAGCAAGTTCTAGTAGTAGGTGGAGTTCAAACATCCGGCGCGAATATTGTAACATCGTCATCATACCTTCTAGCTCCCTCAGAATTTGCTGGTGAATGTCCAACTGGTGTATGCCCATACTAGAACTATGAGCATTATCCGATGATAATAACCCTGCAGGAGAAGTTGACAGCATTCATTTATATTACATTATCGCCTTTACCAATAGATGCTAAGGAATATGGCTGGAACTAATAGATATTCTTAAATATTATAATAACGCTGTTATTTAATAATTCCATTATAGGCGAATAAGATTGCCCTGCAAAATTAAGGGGAAAGAAGACGCTTTAGTAGTGGTCGATGTTCAGGTAGATTTCTGCCCCGGAGGGTCTTTGCCCGTTCCGGAGGGCGATAATATAGTCCCGGTGTTAAATGAATATATCAGAAGGTTTGATAAATCTGGAGCATTAATAGTTGCTACTAGAGATTGGCACCCTCCAAATCATATCTCATTTAAAAATTATGGTGGATTATGGCCGCCGCACTGTGTGCAGGGAACGGATGGTGCAAAATTTCATCCAGATCTACGGCTTCCTGAAAGGGTTAAAATTGTTTCAAAAGCTACTGATCCCTTTAAGGAAGCTTACTCCGGCTTTGAGGGAACAAACCTAGCTGAAGATCTTAAGAGAGCCGGAGTTAAAAGGATTTTCGTTGGAGGGCTTGCAACAGAATATTGTGTTAAAAATACTGTTTTAGATGCATTAAATCTTGGATTTGAAACATTTATCCTAGAAGACGCTGTAAGGGGCATTAATGTGAAGCCCAGCGATGTGGAAAAAGCAATGAAAGAAATGCTTGAAAAAGGGGCTAAAAAAATAAAATTATCCGACTTAAAGGAATAAAAAGGCGAAGTAAAATAAAACACGTGTCATTTAAATTCTTCGAACTATTGTTTCCTTCAGATTCCAAATCTATTTAGTTGATTCAACTATTTCGGCTTCCGCAAACCTTCGGCTTATCCTAGTTATTTTAACTTTAACATGGTCTCCCGGCTTAGCGTTCGGTATAAAAGTTACTAGCCCCTGGATTCTGGCTACACCATCTCCTCTACGACTAACCTCTTTAACCTCAACATCATACTCCTTCCCGAGCTCAACTGGTTTTGGCGGAAATTGCCTTCCGCGCCCTCTCTCGAAACGTCTTCCTCCTCTTTCACCTCTCCTTTCACTTTGCATTTTCTCACCTCACACGTGTTTAATTCCCGCTTTACAGGACGGCTATCTTTCCATACTTGCCGACATTCAGCTGTAATCTGCCCCTAAAAGAATTAACGTAACCATTCTCAATTTTTATAGTGTCGTTAACGTTGACCCGCTCGATTTGTTCATTCCATAGAGAAAGCTTAATTGTGCCAGTTTCGTCGCCTATGATTGCATCAGCAACTCTGAGGGTCTGACCGCTGAATCTTGAAACAACCTCACGAGGCTCTGAAATCTCTAGAACCTTCGCCACGAGATCAACCTTGCTCATTCCATTTTTTAGTTCTTTAATCTTCACTTACGTTCCCTCCCGTATATTTTACTTGCTTATTCCGCGATTCCAGGCACGAGTCTTCCTTGACCCCCGCAGAAATACGCCTTGTATATTTTTGAGGATCTGAAAAGACTCCCACCCGTATATCTTCCTTAACCACATATTTTCTCGTTAACATCAACTTTTCGTCCTGCATCGCGGAAACTAACATCAAAGCAGAAAAGCTGAAGGGTCCATTCCCGCCTTAGCTGCCTTGATGCTAGCGTAGAAATAAAGCATTAATGGTAAATATAAGCTTTGCCTTATAGTTTATAGTTAAATTTGTGCTTTAGAGTCCCTCCTTGAATTTTCTATATGTTGCATAGTCTACATACTGGAGGAATCTATTCTCCGCTTGATATCGGACAGTGAATTTCTGGCGGCTCCTCTTATCTTTAATCTGGCTTGTTGTTACAAAGAGGTATGCGTCGCTTCCAGCCCCCGAACCATAGCTAACAATCATGATTCTCTTATGTGGTTCTGCTTGATCAAGTATAGCAGCTAGTCCTATTGGCGAAGAACCTGAGTAGGTATTGCCGAACTTTGAAGTATACAAGCCTGGAGCATATTGCTCAGGCTTAAACCCTAGTATTGCAGCCGCTCTAGCCGGGAAGGCTGGGTTAGGTTGATGACAGACGAAGTAATCTATATCACTAGGCTTAAGGTTCATTCTCTCCATAAGTTTTCTGCCAGCTTTTATAATGTGCTTAAAGTAGGCCGGTTCACCAGTGAAGCGTCCTCCGTGTTGCGGATAAGGTTCTAAATCCCTTCTCCAAAAATCAGGCGTGTCGGAGGTGCAGGAGTACCAGCCTTCAGCTTCGGCTATAACGTCTTCTTTACCAAATATGAACGCTGCGCCCCCAAAACCAACAAAGAAGTCTAATTCTCCCCCAGGTTCACCTCTGGGAGCTGCTTGAGCATTATCCGCTCCAATAACCATCACATATTTCATTGGATTTTTTGGATAACAGACTAGGGCCATGGCGTCTTTAAACATGCTGGTCGCGGCTTTACAGGCGAACTCAGTGTCAACTGCATCTACGCCTTGTACGCCTTCAACTTTTTCTTCCTCGCCGAGCTTAAGAACTTGTGCCACTTTAGATGCTATAGGATTAACAGCATACGGGTTTGATTCAGAACCAGCATAGATCTTACCTACAAGTCTATGATCCACACCTGAGTGTATTAGAGATAGCTTTCCAGACTCAACAGCTGCTGTTATGGCATCTTCATCTATAAATGGCACTGACCGTTCGATCCCGCCTTCCTTAATCCTAAACCTAGACACATATACGCCGTAACCAACAATTCCAGGCGCCTCGTATTCCTTGCTCGGCCTAATTATCTCATACTCTTGGTGTGGATAATATTCATCAGCGAATGTAAACGCTAGGGAGATTGTTGGTATTATATCACTTCTTTCAACAGAATATCTCCGCCTAAATCTTGGAACAACTTCTCTCCCCTCAAAATCTTCTAGGTTGATTGGCTCATCGTTTCTCAGAATAATATCTGTTAATCTTCCGGGGACCCTAACTTTTCCATTATGAAAAGACACTATTCCGTAAATGTATGAGCCTAGCCTTATGAATCTATTTGTTGGTTCCTTAACAACAGTGCAGGTTTCCAAAACACCTTTCTCATAGAAATAATCAATATCCTCCATTTTTCCAAGGCTTATTCTACCGCAGTTTCCGCAGTACTTTCTCACTCTAAAATATTCTTTACCGCAGAATGGGCATCGGCTTCCTTTAAGCCTATCTCCAACATACGAAACCCTTCTCTCTATTGGCTCACTTCCCACATTTCTCCCTCCCTAAAATATGAACATAAACCTTAGTTCCAAAACCTTCAATCTCTTGAACGCATCCGAATAGGAGATCCCCATCTGGTTTTATCTGTCTCTGACCAGCTTCTCCCCTAAGCTGTTTAACGACCTCGAAGATTTGCGCTCCACCAGTTGCGCCGAGAGGATTTCCATCCGCCTTAAGCCCACCATCCGTGTTTACATAAACTTCTTTACCATCAAGATAGTAGAAACCCTTAAAATCCTCAAAGTTCTTGTGGAGTTCCATCCAGGATTTGCCCCTCTCAATGAAGCCTAGGTCCTCTAACGATATCATTTCAAAAACTGTTGACTGGTCATAAGCCTCAAGTATCTTTACGTCATCTAAAGTTATGCCCGCAATCTTCAGGGCGTTTTCCATAGATATCTTGCTGGCTATGAAACCTGCCCTATAAGGTCTAGATGCATATGATATATAGTCAGTTGCTAAGGTAGTGGCGAGCACGTAAACTGGGCTATCCGCATACTCATTCGCCTTTTTGGGACTTGCTAATATTAGGGCAGTTGCACCATCGGATATTGGCGCGAAATCGTAAAGGCCGAGAACCCTCTTTTCTTCAGCTCTGGCGGCTAAAACCCTCTTAACATCGATTTCCCTCTGAAAGTGAGCATACTCATTCTTTACGGCGTTATGATGGTTTTTAACCGATATTTGCGCAAGGGTCATCATCAATTTCTCTTGACTCTCACCGCGAATACCGTAACTTTTCATATACTCTCTAAGTAACAGTTCATGGTTTGTCTCCGGAGTTCCACCAGCATAATATGCCCAGTGATCCTCAAGAAGCATGAGATTATCCCTTATTTTACTCCATCTATCAGTCATCTTCTCCATTCCGCCAACCAGGACAACATCATATCTGCCGGCTTCTATGGCGTTACATGCATTTAATAAGGCTGAACTAAATGACCGCATTCTCTCAATAGGTATATTTCTTTCCAGTAGCTGAGATATGAACCCCTCCTCTAACCCTATCTTATTAGTTACCTGAAGTAAATAATCGGAAATATAGCAAGCATCTAAGTCCTTACGCTCTATTCCAGCCGAATCTAAAGCCATTAAGCCAGCTTCATCAATTAAATCCTCAGGATCCAATTCATAATGCTCACCGAATTTAGTTCTGCCAATGCCAATTATTGCTGGTTTTTCTCTCATAAACCGTGTTCCCTCCATTAATCCTTAAATAATCTATTTCTCTCTCTGAGCATTAACCTTAAAAAAACTTGCCATTTTCCGGCGAATAAAGTCATGATGCTAATATGATCGAAATAGACTTTGATTATAAGTTGGATGTAACGCATAAATAAACTTCTATAAAATCCGTAATTTAGAGAGCATATTAAAACGTTAAGCAGTCTTTTAAAGATCGCTTTCTGCGCAGTCGCCATTTTACCTATATGTTTTCAATTTTCAACTATACCCGCAGAATATTACGAAATGGGAGATGACGCAGGAAACCATGGATTATATATTGAGACACACTGTAGTTGTGAAGGATATATTCGTGTAATGGCTAAACTCAACAATCACTTGATTGACGTTCCACTATTAATGATGGGAAAAATTAAAAGGATTGTTTAGAATATTTGCGTATGGTGAACATTATGGAGCGCGTTGGAGTTTTAGTGGTCTCTTATGGGTCTAGAGAAGCCGCCATGGTTGACGCTTTTACCAGAAGTCAAGAATACCTCGTCGACTTATATGTTGCTGATAGACAGAGAAACCCATTTAATGTTAAGAGAGCGAAGGAGCATGTTGTTATACCTGCGCTTGATGTTGAAGCCATATTTAAGTTTGCTGAAAAGCATAAAGATAAAATAGATTTCGGCATAGTTGGCCCGGAAAAACCGATAATTGAGGGCGTAAGAGACGCTATTGAAGGCAATCTTGGGATACCGATGATTTGCCCAACAAAAAAGTACGCAATTGAGGGGAGCAAAGTTGCTCAACGTTTACTTTTCCAGGAGGTTGCGCCTGAAGTTAACCCAAGATTTAAGATTTTTGATCCAAAAAATTATAGCAGCCTAAGCGATGCTAAGGGAGATTTGTTCACGTGGTTAGATGAACTGGGTAATAAAGTTGCTGTTAAACCGGATGCGCCGGCCGCTGGTAAGGGCGTTGGGGTTTGGGGAGACCATTTCAATACGCGTGAAGAAGTGTTAGCGCATTTTCTAGCAAACTTTAAAGAGGGTCCAGTTATAGTTGAGGAGAAAATTGAGGGCGAAGAATCAAGCTTCCAAGCATTCTGCGATGGCAAACATTTAGTTCCGCTACCGGAGACAAGGGATTATAAGAGGGCATTCGATGATGATAAAGGTCCAAATACTGGCGGTATGGGTACATATAAAGATAAAGGTGACTACTTACCCTTCATGAGTCTGGAGGATTGGGAGAAAGAGAAAAGAATAGTTGAAAAAATATTTGAGAGGTTTAAAGGTGAAAATTGCAATCCGGAATTGCGGGGTATGCCCTTCTATGTGGCTTTTATGCATACAAGTAGGGGTCCAATGATACTTGAGAATAATAGTAGGCCTGGGGATCCGGAGATTATGCCCATCCTGGCGCTCCTAAAAGACGATTTCGTCAATGTATGTTTCAGAATAATTGATGGCAATTTGACTCATGTAAATGTCGACAAGAAAGCCGCTGTTGGCGTTTATAAGGTTCCTCCCAAGTACGGCGGATATATTGATGCCTTTCCGCATTTAGTTAATAAAAGCGAGATAGGTACACCAGTAGTTCTGGAAGAAGCTGAGAGCCTCTCAAATAAACATGGTGATAATATTAGAATTTATCCTGGCTCCATGGAGATCCGAGAGGACAATAAGGTTTACGCTCTTTCTTCCAGGGCGGTCTTCGTCCTAGGAATTGGAGATAGCATTCAAGAAGCGCGTAGCGTAGCGATGGAAGGTATATCTGCAATTAAGGGCGGGGCCCTCTGGAATAGGACTGATATCGCCTCAAAAGAGCATATTGAGAAAAGCATAAGGCATATGAGCCTCTTGAGGAAGCATATATGACAAAAATATTTGTAACAGATTGTGAAGGTCCAATATCTAAGAACGATAATGCTTTTGAGATCTCAAACTGGCTTATCCCGGAAGGTGACAAATTCTTCACATTAATAAGCAGGTACGATGATGTTTTAGCCGATATTATTAAGAAGCCAGGCTACAAAGCTGGTGATACGCTTAAGCTTATAGTTCCCTTCTTAAAGGCCTATGGTGCAACCAATAAACGCATGAAATTCTTTTCATCGGAGACTTTAGTTATAGTTCCAGGGGCAGGCGAAACATTACGCTATATCAGATCTATTATGCCCGCATTTATAGTAAGCACAAGTTATGAGCATTACATATACGCATTATGTGAGGCTGCGGATTTTCCAAAGGAGAACGTTTACTGCACGAAAATTGACATAGATAGTTATGAGATGACTGAGGAGGAAGCTGAGCGAATAAAGGCTTTAAAAGAGGAAATATCGAAAATGCCCATGATAGAAATCCCATATGGCGCAAAATCTCTGGAGGATTTGCCGCTGACCGCGCAGAGAACGATAAGACGCCTAGATGAAATCTTCTGGAATGAAATTCCGAAAATGAAGATAGGGCGAGCGCTTAAGGAAGTTAATCCGGTCGGCGGATATGAGAAAGCCAAGGCTATTAAAGAGATAATCTCCATCTTTGATGTTAATGTTTCTTCAGTTATATACGTCGGCGACAGCATAACAGATGTTGAACCCTTTAGACTTGTTAGAAGCGGTGGAGGCCTAACTGTTTCATTTAATGGAAACCAGTATGCTGTAAGAGAAGCCGAAATTGCTGTTCTGTCACATCATACAATAATATTGGCGATATTAGCTGAGATTTTCAAAAGGTTTGGTAAAGAACATGTTTTAAACCTAGCTGAGAGTTGGGATTTTTCAGCGCTAACAGATTATTGTAGCCCTGTCCTCCTAGAACGCTTGAAAAGTCTGTATCCTGAAAAGGCTCCATGGGTTGAGAGAATAACCTTTGAGAATATGGAACGTTTAATCCGTGAAAGCACAGCTTTCAGGAGAACTGTCAGAGGTGAAGCTATAGGGTCTCTCGGTTAAATTCTCATATTTGAAATATGTTCATTTTAGAGAAAGATTAATTACGGAAAACATGATCTATAATGTACTGGTGACCAGATAATGCCATGCCGCAAGGGAAAACGAAAAACCGGAGAAGAGAAGAAGCCTGAAGAAACTAAAAAGTAGATTGCTACAAAAGGTTCAAAACCCTATTTTTTCCTTTTTAAGAATCGGAGGGTGATTGGATGAATGTATTAATCGAGGATACTTACGCGGAAGCTTTTGAGGGATTATATTTCAGGGTTTTAGTTACATCGAGCGACAGATGGACTCTTGTAAGGGCGGCTGAAGATGCCACTGCAACACCCTCAATTGTTATAGGCAGAATTGAAGGTGGAATAGAACGCTGGGTTCCAAGGAAAGAAACACCGGATGGACGTTTAGGCGTAATCCTGCAATTTTGGAGCAGCATAGATGAGAAAAAACCACTAGATGAAACTGTCGTAAGGTTCTACAAAGAATTTTCCTATAGAATCAGGCAGGACATTCTCGTTAAACCGTTCACAGCAGTCTTTGACGCATGCCCCGATCCCATAGGGAAGATCGATACGCTTGAGCTGATCGGACATTGCGGTGATGGCTACGAGTGGATTGAAGAGCAGCATGGACGTAAAATGATAATTGTCCCAATAATGGTTCCGGATTTTAAGATAGAGCGCTTCATAGGTTATGGGCGTGGGGTCATGGGTGGGAACTTCTGGTATATGTGTCGGACAAAGAAGGCTGTGCTTGAGGCTGGAAGGAAAGCTCTAAAAGCCATAAGCAATGTTGAAGGAGCAATTACGCCCTTCGATATATGCTCAGCAGGCTCAAAGCCGGAAACAAGGTTTCCCCAGATAGGGCCGACAACAAATCATCCCTATTGCTCATCGCTCAAAGCCAAAATCGGGAGCGAATCGAAGGTTCCAGAAGGGGTTCGCTACATACCTGAAATAGTGATTAACGGTCTTACGCTAAAGGCAGTAAAAGAAGCCATTAAAGCTGGCGCTGAAGCCGCCTCCAGCGTTAATGGAGTAGTGAGAATATCAGCTGGAAACTATGGTGGAAAACTAGGTAAGTATAGGATCTTCTTAAAAGAATTATTACTCTAATAATATTGGCGTTTTACAATTAAGATGAGAATAGAATCATCGCCTTTTAGAAATATGGGAGATGAGGCATGAAATTGGAAGTTATTTGTTTTGGGGCTTTAAATGTTGATAAACTCTATAAAGTTGATAGGATAGCTAAAGCTGAAGAGGAAAGTGTAATTCTAGATTTTAAGGAAGCTCCGGGCGGATCTGCTGCTAATACCGCTGTTGGACTTGCTAGGCTCGGCGTTAAGACCGGCTATATTGGTAAGATTGCTGAAGATAGGGAAGGCAGCATTCTGCTGAAATCCTTTATAGATGAGGGGGTTGATACGTCTGGAATAGTCGTTTCTAAGGATGGCAGAAGCGGCTCCGTCATAGGATTTGTAGATCAAAAGGGTAATAGGGCGTTATACCTTGATCCTGGTGTTAATGATGCGCTTAGATTTGAGGAAATTGATCTTAGATACTTTGAGGATGTAAAGTTTTTGCATTTAACCTCTTTTGTTGGCGAAGCGCCTTTTGAAGCGCAAAAGAAGATCCTGAAAGCGGTTCCAAACGTGAAGGTAACATTTGATCCCGGGATTCTCTATGCCCGTAAGGGTCTAGATAGCCTCAAGCCTATAATGGAAAGATGTTATGCAATTCTGCCAAACGAAAATGAGGTACATCTATTAACTGGAAAAAATTACTTAGAAGGTGCTAAAATTCTGCTTGAAGAAGGTGCGAAAATCGTGGCTATTAAACTCGGCGAGAGAGGCTGCTATGTTACGGATGGTCGAGAAAGCCACATTATTAAAGCATTTAAGGTTGAGGTTGTTGACACGACTGGCGCAGGTGACGCCTTCTGCGCTGGCTTCATATACGGGCTTCTCAAAGGAAGGAGCCTTAAGGAATGCGGCATTTTGGGAAATTTCGTCGCATCAAGATGTTTAACTAAAATGGGTGCAAGAGAAGGGTTGCCTAAAACCATAAATGTACCTACCGAATCTTTATAATTCTGAAAGAGCCTATATCATTTTTGTTGAGCAACTTTTAAATTGAGCTTCGTTCTTTACTAATTAATTAGAGTTGTGAGTGCATCAATGAGCGCCTTAAGATTCCGAAACACGCTGTTCTCCTTGCTTGCAGAGGAGCTTGGAACTTATATCCCGCAATTTAAACCCTACACGTTAGATTATCAAATGGTGATTTATGCCTCTAAAGATCTAGAAGTATGGCTGAAGGTTAAAATGAATACTGATGATAACCGAGTAATTTATGAACGGTTGGAAGAAAACTTTAGAAATAAGCCCAGGGATCTGAGAATATCAATAAATTTCTGGGCGGGTATGTGGCTTAAGAAGTGGAGGGAACGTGTTAGAATCCTTTCAACGAGACTTAAAATGCCGCCGGATTATGTTGAAAAAATCAGAAGAGCCCGGAAATTATATCAAGATATAGATTATAAATCCGAGTTAAAGAGCATGGCCGTTAAGAAGCTTGTGGATTATGGTGAAATCTGTATGATCGAGCCTATAGCTGAAAACCTAATAATTGAGGAGATAGCTAGGCGCATTCGAAAAGATAATAAGAGTTTAATGCCCGTAGCATTGGATTCGTTCAGCATATACAATGCTGTTGGCGGTAGAATAGCTCTGCTGCCAAAAGAGAGGGGTCCATTAATTTACCTAAATATTAAGCCAACAAGCATTTTCTAAGAACTCATCTCAAAACTATTTAAGTCTTTCTTGATTATTTTTTAGTAGGAGTTTCTTGAGTTTTCTGATGGTGAGTGGGAGTTTATTAGGTCTTTGCTTCCTCCTAAGGCAGGGTTGGTAGGCCCTGGGGCTGATGATGGGATGACGATAAACGGCATTCTGTACGTCTTGGCTACTGGATGCCGATGGATGGATATGCCTGTTCGCTGTGGCTCATATAAGGCTGCTTGGAGGAGGCTTAAGCGATGGCAGGGGGAGGGCGTATGGGATAGTATATTCAGGGCCTTAGCATCCATGAGGGAGCATGGTAGGGTATGCGTTGATAGCTCGACTGTGGAGGCTAAAAAGGGGGAGAAATGATAGGATATGATGGCTTCAAGCATAGGAAGGGCTCAAAGATACATGCATGCGTGGATGAAGGCTCCATGCCTCTAAGCATAGCTTTAGGATCTGGAAATGAGCATGACTCAAAGCGGTTCGATGAGCTATTGGATGGCTTAGGGGAGGCTCCGAAGGAGCTTTACGCTGACTCAGCGTATGATACTGAAGCAATAAGATATAGGCTGTCGTTAATGAATGTGGAGGCAAACATACCCGTAAACCCAAGGAATGGTAGGAAGCCCATA
>CALKGV010000004.1 GCA_938091805.1 uncultured archaeon
GATCTCGCCCTCTCCTTCCTCGACCATATGGCTTCCCTCGGCCTCTCCAAGGCGTCCCTCGCCAAATACGCGAGCCACATCATAACTATTCTTAGGGTGGTGGACTTTAACCTTGCAGACGCGACTAGAAGTGATGTTGAACGGGTTGTGGCATGGATACACGCTCAGCCTTACAGGTCGTGGACGAAGCATGGGTTGAAGCTGACGCTTAAGAAGCTTCTCCAAGATGGTCGAGGAACCTCGGCAGGATACATCCATGCCTCAGGCTGGAGAGACGCCGCCTAGCAGCCTCAAGCCTCCCATCAATTTGTTGACAACAAAACCACATATCCTTCTGGAGAATCGCGTTACAAACTATCTGGGCAATGCCGCCCCCTCCGCGACGTGAGCTTTGTCCTCATTTCGACACCACGCCGACTATGTCGCCTCCCTTAGCCTCTCCAGACTCGAGCTGGCTCGGTCTGGATGGGCACCCGTCAGAGTGCCTAATGCGGAGATAAATGGCGACTTCGGGATAAACCATTATGATTCACCTGCAAGCTCCCGGCTTCAGCCGTGGAGAGGCTTACAACTCTCTAAATCAGTACCTCAGCTCCAGGAACGGATTAAGCCTCCTCTCCCTGCCTATAGTGGTAGGTTCACCGTGACCCGGATATACGATGGTTTCATCGGGCATGGTGAGCAGTTTACTCTTAATAGATGACGTCAGCTTCTCAAGCGATGCTCCCGGCAGATCCGTTCTTCCCACTGATCCGGCAAACAGAGTGTCACCGGTAAAAACAATATTTTCGCTTCTGCAATAGAGCGATATGCTTCCCGGAGTGTGCCCCGGCGTATGAATCACCTCAAACCTTAACGATCCAACCTTAATCTCATCCTCATCGTGGAGTATTCTATCAGGCGGTGGAGAATGAACCCTCAGCCCAAGCATTTCAGACAAATTTTTCAGGGGGTTGGTTAGCATTTCAACATCCTCGCAGTGCACTGCTATTTGAGCATTCATGCTTTCAATAACCTTCATGTTGCCGCTTATATGATCCGCATGCCCATGAGTGTTAATCACGTATTTAACCCGAGCATTATATTTGCCTACTTCATTGAGAACATGGACACTTTCATGCTCAGCGAAGCCTGGGTCGATTATTAGGGATTCCCGCGTTCTATCGCAAATAACTAGGTAGCAGTTCGTAAATAGAAATCCCACCACCAATGTAACAATCATTGCGTGAACACACCTATGGGTTCACAAATCCCTTAATTCTTGCTTCCCGTAACTTAAGAGTTTTATAATGAAAAGGAAAGTTTAAAAGTTTCCTCTTTACATCTCTTAAAGAGAGAAACTCAGCAACGTGAGGAGAAAAATTGATAGAGTTCTGCCCAAAGTGCGGTACTAGATTAGTTATGAAGCACAAGAAGGATTCGAAGAAAACCTTCCTTACATGCCCTAAATGCGGATATGAAAAGGAGACCGAATACCCCATCTTATCTCCAAGTAGAAGAGTTGCGGAGATCAAACCTGAAGATCAAATAGTTGTTATTGGTGAAAAGGAGCAGAAACTTAAAACCCTTCCAGTTGTTACGGTGGAGTGCCCTAAATGCGGAAACAACCTTGCATATGTCTGGCAAGTCCAAACTAGAGGGGCTGACGAATCCTCAACCCAGTTCTTCAGATGCACAAAATGCGGCTACACATTCAGAGAGTATTCGTAAACCTTCAGAAAGCAGGATTCTAAACGTAGTTTTTAAGCTTAGGGGAACGGGATATTCTGAAGCATATTTGACCACAATGCTTAAAGCTTTGATTAAGATTAGCAGAAGCGTAAACATAGATGATCCTAATGAGGTTTCAATGCATATTTCAAAGCTGAAGGCTATGGAGTCGTATAAGGCTAACTTATGTGATTTCTATAAGCATTATGCGGACTACTACCAGATCCCATTCGTAAAGCCTAAGTATCGAAGAGACCATAAGCTCCCTAGGATACCTACTAGGGAGGAAATGGAGCTTTTCATAGCGCACAGTGGAAAGAAATACGCTTTGATCTACAGCATACTAAGAGATACAGGGATAAGACCAGTAGAATTAAGCAACCTAACCCTAAAAGACATAGACCTAGAGAAAGGTTTAATCAATGTGTACACTGCTAAGCATGGAATACCTAGAATGGTGAAGGTTAGAAACCAGACATTAGCCATGTTAAAGGACTATATTCAGAGCAATAGCTTCAGAGATGGAGATAAGCTGTTTCCACCTTCTGATAAGATTTCAAACACATTCTGCAGGTTACGCTATGACCTAGCTAGAAAGCTACAGAATCCTAAGCTTAAAGGGATTAGGCTATATGATTTCAGACATTACTATGCTACAACACTGTATCATGAAACTAAAGATTTGCTTCTGGTCAAGGAAATGCTAGGTCACAGAAACATCAATAACACAATGATTTATACACATTTAGTTAAGCTTGACAGTGAAGATAAGTTTTACAGTGCTACAGCTAAGACGGTTGATGAAGCTAGGAAGCTGATAGAGGAAGGATTCGACTATGTGGCAACATTCAACGATGTAATGCTGTTCCGTAAACGTAAATAACCGTAATACCCTATTTTCTTTTTCACATTAACCCAGTAACCTAGTAGTTAGCATTCATGATGTGTCACGTAATACGCCTAGCAGCTAGGTTTAAAGATGAATAGATGTTGCAAAATTGCAACCATGCTTAGAAAAGATTAGATCATGGCATAGAGAGATTGATGAAATTTAACGTATAGCTAGGCTACATAGGATCAGCATCAGCTAGGTATTATGAAGAATTTTAGAAATTAAGAAATTGAGAGAATTCTAGGTATTGTTATGCTTATAGTTTAAGGGTCCCTACTTTATAAATGATCATGAAAATTAAATCATGTAAAAGGTGTATTTTTGTGTCTGAAATAGAGAAATTAAAAGCGCTTAAAAGGGAGATTGAGGCATTTAAGCGAGCTGGTGAGAGGAGTGCTAGGGGGCTTAAGCGATCTCTCCAAAAATCTGTTGAAATGGATTTTAAGAAACTTATTGGAGCTGAACTTAGAGAGGAAAAAAGAGTTCCTATCCCTATTGAGACGAAAAGAGTGGTTTACGAAAGAGCCAAAGGAAGATGCGAAAGATGCGGCATACCCCTTGAAATGCCAGACCCAGGTGCGAATTTTCACCACTTAAGAAAACCAACCACTAGACCCAGTCCCAAGTATGTTCAGTTTTTATGCGTCCTTTGCCATAAACGATATGGACATGATTTTATATCTGGAAGAATCATAAGAAAGAAAGTTCGTAAAGACCCTTCATCCCATTATTGGAAAAGAATAAAAATAGCTTAGAGAAAAGAGAAATGAGCTTATTTACATAGCCTAATAACCTAGCAATTAAATGATCCAACGTAAGATGGAGAGATTAAGGTAAAGTTTTATAAAGATTGGAAGTCAATATAGTTATTGCAAGGGAGGAGTCAAATTGACTGATGTGGCTACACATTTAGAGAGTATTCATAGATATTGGATATTGCGTAATGGAATATGACAATTATTTTAAGAAGGTTTTTAAGTGAAAGGCTATGGGAGTTTATCTCCCTTCAAGTTTTACATTCTAAGTTAAATTGTCCGCAATGATGGAGGAAGATTTTAGCCAAAAATGTTCATTAGCATCTATGGTTCCCCCTCCGATATTCTTTTAATATTTATTTAATTGATTAGTAAGGTTATAAAGGGGCGTGTTAAGATAATAAGATTAAATATGTCGTTTGAAGTTGATGGAGGGCGCATCATTGTTCAGAATGAAGATCTCAGATTCGAAGACCTTTAAGAGCGTATTGACGGCTATATCCGCCATTGTGGATGAGGCGACATTTAACATTGGTCCAGACGGGATCAAACTTAGAGCTATGGATCCCTCGCGTGTAGCGATGGTTGACTTTGAAATGAGAAGGACAAGCTTCGACGAGTACGAGGTTGAGGATGAGTCAAAGGTATGCATAAACCTAAGTGAGCTGCTAAAACTGCTTAAGCGGGCTGGTAAAGATGACGTTGTTGAGGTTTCATTGGATAAGGAGTCAGGCCGCTTCATGGTTACGATGAGGGGCAGGTATACGCGCACCTTTAATATGCCGACCCTTGAGGTTAGTGAGGAGGAGGTTCCTGAACCACGGATAACCTTCAATGTTAGGGTAACCCTCACAACCAGCGACCTTCAAGACGTGCTTAAGGATGCTGCCTTAGTCAGCGACAATGTCCGCATAGAAGCGAATGAAGAGGACATGGTGATGGTTGCTAAAGGCGATATTGCTGGGGCGAAGATAGAGATTAAGAAGGGGAGCGACGCGCTCATATCTATTGAGGCTAAGGAACCCTCTAAGGCAACTTTCAGCCTAAGCTACCTTTCGGAAATAGTGAACGCCGCATCAGACACGTCAGACATCGTAACATTGGAATTCTCAACAGATATGCCGATACGCTTAGATTTCAGGCAGAGATACGATGGAAAACTTTCATATCTTCTAGCGCCGAGAATAGAAGTTGAGTAGTTCGGCGCGTCCCCGTAACTCTAAGGGGAGGGAGATGGCGAAAACGCTGACGTTGGAGGATATGGCTAAATACCCATTCATGCCGGAGGCAGCTGAAGAGGTTAGGAAGCTAGGTTTCAGAATAGACGGTCTCTTTGAGGCTGACTACGCGCCTATACTTGACAGGGCTGAGAGGAGGGTGATTGAGGCTTTAACAACCAATCCGCCAGAAGTAAGATATGATCCAAGCCTTTACAAGGAGGATGTTGAAATGCTATCATTTCCAGTCGCGGTGGCGCTGGTGACATCCTTAGCCAATGAATACGTTAAGAGGCGTTATGCGCTTGCTGAGGCGAGGAGAGCCTATGAGCTTCTGAAGAGGGAGAGCGAGGAGAAAATAGTGGAAATAGCGAGGAAATTCGGTTGGAGAATAAGGTTTTCCGGGGAGAAATCAGGCGTAATAAAATTTGATTTCGCCCTAAACTTCATAGATTACCTCCGTAATGCATCTTCATTTCATGATAAAGATTGGAAGCTTATAAACAAATTCGTCATCAACGGTGAGGTGCACCTATCCAAGCAAGAAGTTGCCCGCCTCTTGCAGGAAGAAATTCGGCGCTACATTGAGGGCAAAATTGACCCGAAAATTAAGTCAGCGCTCCCGGAAAAAATTTTTGAACGGGCGGAGAAGATCAAGCAGACGTATTCCAGCAGCTTTAAGGAGCTGCCAACCGAAGACTTCTCGCCTTCGGAAGCTGCTGAGGAAGCATTTCCACAATGCATTATGGAACTTTATAAGGCAGCTCAATCTGGACGCCATGTGCCTCACGTTGGGCGTTTCGCGCTTACATCATTCCTTATAAACATAGGCATGAGCCCAGGTTTAATTGTGGATCTCTTCCGCAGATCATCGGATTTTAACGAGAGGATGACTAGGTATCAGATTGAACATATAGCCGGTGAAAGGGGATCTGGGACAAAATATACCCCGCCGAAATGTGATACGCTTCAAACTCACGGTCTCTGCCCTGGAATGGATGACATATGCAGGAGAATTAAGCATCCATTAACGTATTATCGTAGAAAAATGAGGGCCGTGAAGGCGAAAAGAGTTAAAGAGTCTAAGGGATAATGGACACGCAAGCATTTATCCACGAAAGGTTCTCCGAGTTCTATAGTGGAAATGCTAATGGGATCGAGGCTCCGAGGTCGATTGAAAACAGGGAGTTCGGCTTCACACTTTTCAAGGAAAACATGATGGTTAGGCATAAAGGCTTCATAAACGCTGATGAACTAAGGGATTTCATAAAGAGGAATGCTCCGTCAAACGTTTATTACTCGACAGCATATTACAGCGTGCCGGAAGCAAAGATGGATGAGAAGGGTTGGCTGGGCTCAGATCTCTTTTTCGATATAGATGCTGATCACATACCCGCAAAATGTAATAAGATTCATGATTCATGGGCATGCAGGAAATGCGGCTTAAGGGGTAGAGGGCCCGCGCCCGGCAAATGCCCGAGTTGCGGTAACGAGAGCTTTGATGAAAGAACATGGCCCTGCGAAATATGCCTCGAAGCCGCAAGGGTTGAAACCATGAATCTTATGGACATTTTAACGTCCGATTTAGGCTTCTCATTTTCAGATATAAAATGCTCCTTCAGCGGGCATAGGGGCTACCATGTTCAGGTGGAAAGCGAGGAGGTCCTTAAATTGGATTCTATAGCTAGGAAGGAAATAGTTGATTATGTCACTGGAACAGGTATAGATGTTCTTTTCCACGGCCTTGAATCGGTTAGAAGGGACGGTGGAAAATTAATTGTTGGTCCGGGACTTGATGAGAAGGGCTGGCGTGGGCGTGCTGCAAGGGGAACATACGAGTTTCTTCTAGCGGCAACCCCTGAGGATCTGAGGAGGCTTGGGCTTAAAAAAAGCATTGTGGATGAAATCATTGCGAATAAGGATTTGATGCTTGAAAGCTGGGCCTTCGGCGGGCCGTGGAACATAGTGAAGGGTTTAGGCTTAAAGGGCTGGAGTAAGATTGTTCAACGCGGCGTATCTCTTCAATCCGCCAAGATAGATACCGTCGTCACTGTCGACATTCACCGGTTAATACGCTTACCTAACACGCTTCATGGGAAGACTGGGCTGCTTAAGGTTTCCTTCCCGCCGAATGAGATTGAGGAGTTTGATCCGCTTAAAAGGTCAGTGGCATTTAGAAAGGGCGATGTTAAAATATATGTTGAGGAGGCGCCTAAATTTAGGTTGGGAGACGAGTCATTTGGGCCGTTTAAAAAGCAAACGGTAACTTTACCCCTATCAGCCGCCTTATTCCTTCTCTGTAAAGACGCAGCTAGGGTGGTAGATTGAAATGTATGATGCGCTCTTTGAAGCTTGGAGAAAAGAGAAAGAAAATCCTGACCTTCAGAGTCTTCCAAAGGATTTCTATTCGCAATTATCCGACTATGTTGGGAGAATCCGCGAGGAGAGGCGGATGATGGATGAGGAAAGCGTTAGGGGAAGGCTTCTTAAGAGGGAGGAGGAGAACATTAAGAGAATGATTAGCGATTTAATCCAAACTAGGTACGAGAAGATGATGAGGATGGCGGCTAGGAGGGAGATAGCGCCTCTAACAGCGCTGACCAGCGAGGAGGAAAGCCTCTACGATGGGCTGCTATTTCAAGCTGAAATATACAATGATCTCATAAGGGATATACTGCAGGGTCAGAGACCGAAAATTAAGAAATCAAGAAATAAAGGTTTCATCGTTGTCCGTATACTTAAAGAGATACCACAGCAGTTTATCGGCGCAGATATGAAAGTGTACGGCCCATTTAAACCCGAGGATATAACAGTACTTCCGGAGGAGAACGCAAAGGCCCTGATAAAGCAGGGTGCCGCCAAAGAAATAGAGGTAAAATAATCAATTCAGAACACCACGCATAGATCCAATTTTTCGTCCGGGCGCTAAACCTTTTTCAGCCCAACACCTCGGGCGATTGGGAACCGCGGGCTGAACCGGTCGGCCGAAGCCTTCCGGCGTACACCCCGGCTCCATCAACCCCGTCTTCTACGGGAACCCTCGTCCTTGACCGAGGCCCGTTGCCGGGTCTCACGCCAAGGAATGGCCGCCTCTTCTCGGGAGCGGCTTCGAGCTTAGATGCTTTCAGCTCTTATCCGCGGCGGCGTGGCTGCCCGGCAGTGCCCTGTCGGACAACCGGTAAACTAGAGGCCACAGCGTCCCGTTCCTCTCGTACTGGGGACGCTTTCCCCTCAGGCGGCCACCGCTCCCAGCAGATAAAGTCCGACCTGTCTCACGACGGTCTAAACCCAGCTCACGTTCCCCTTTAATAGGCGAGCAGCCTCACCCTTGGCCCCTAATGCGGAGCCAGGATGGGAAGAGCCGACATCGAGGTACCAAGCCGCGGGGTCGATGGGAACTCTCGCCCGCGACGAGCCTGTTATCCCCGGGGTAACTTTTCTGTCGCCGCCAGCCCCCACCAATAGGGACATGACGGCTCGCTAGGCCCGGCTTTCGCCTCTGGATCCCTTACTGTGGAGGATCCAGTCAGGCCGGCTTTTGCCCTTGCACTCCACGGCGGGTTTCTGTCCCGCCTGAGCCGACCTTTGGGCCCCCTCGATATCTTTTCAAGGGGGCGCCGCCCCAGCCGAACTGCCCACCTGCCGTTGTCCCGATGCATTCGCACCGGTAAGGGATACAGCTGCGAGTGGGCGGTGTTCCATTGGCGCCTACCTTGACCCCCGGAGAGGCCAAGATCAGTGGCTCCCGCCTACGCTCTGCACCCACAACCGTATCTCAGCGACAGGCTGCAGTAAAGCTCCACGGGGTCTTCTTTTCCCGCTGGGAGCCCGTAGACTGTTCGTCTACGAATGTGGGTTCACCGGGTGCCGAGCGGGGACAGTGGGGCCCTCGTTGATCCATTCATGCACGTCGGAACTTACCCGACAAGGCATTTGGCTACCCTTCCCTCCAGCAAGGGGGAACTTGCTGGAATTGAGAGAGTCAGAGTTACTCCCGGCGTTTGCGGACCCTTAGCCCGGTTGAACCCGGGTTTCAGGTATCCGTACTGGCCAGGATTCAGAAGCCGTACACACCCTTTCGGGCTCGCGGCTTCCTGTGTTTTTTAACCGGGCAGGTGCACCCTTACCCGTTTATTAAACAGTCGGGACCCCCTTGCCACTGCGACCTGCGGTTCCCGCGGTAAGCGAAAACCGCAGGCACCCCTTATCCCGAAGTTACGGGGCTAACTTGCCGAGTTCCCTCGCTCGGCGTATACCCGACACGCCTTAGGTTTCTCGCCTAGGGCACCTGTGTCGGTTCTTGGTACGGTCGTAGAGGATCCTTCCCAGCGTCCTTTTCACTGGCTCCGGGAATCAACCGAACCGCCCTAAAGCGGGCGGCTATTCCCGCTTTCATCTGGTTCTCGCCATTACGGCACTCCCCAGACTTATACGGTTAAACGGCGCGACGGCGCCGCTCGGTCTATCCCGAAGCGTCGGACGCTGGGCCTTGCGTCGCCGCGAAGCGTACCTCTACGGCACCGGAATATTAACCGGTTTCCCTTTCGGCCTACCCGGTTAAGGTCGGCCTTAGGACCGGCTGACCCCTGGCTGACGACCAGCGCCAGGGAACCCTGGCCCCTACGGCGGAGGGGGTTCTCACCCCTCTTTGCTGTTACTACCACCGGGATCTGCACTCCTGACCGGTCCACTGGACCTCACGGCCCAGCTTCCGCCCAGCCAGGACGCCCTCCTACCGGATCGCAGCTTTACGCTGCGCCCTGAGGTATCGGCAGCTGGCTTAGCCCCGTCCATTTTCGGGGCCACAAGCCTCGGCGGGTGAGCTGTTACGCACTCTTTAAAGGATGGCTGCTTCTAAGCCTACCTCCCCGCTGTCTAAGGCTTGTGACACCCTTCTGTTTGGCACTTAGCCAGCATTTTGGGGCCTTAACCTCAGTCTGGGTTGTCCCCCTCTCGGTCCGGGAGCTTACCCCCCGGAACCCGTCTCCTGGGGTCTACAGCGCCCACGGATTCGGAGTTTGATAAGAAGGCGAGGCTTTTAGGGCCCCTTACCTTCTAGTCAGTGCTCTACCCCGTGGGCTGCCTCGCCCAGGACTGGGCTGAGACCCACTTCGGAGGGAACTAGCTATCACCGGGCTAGATTGGTCTTTAGCCCCTAGCCCCAGGTCAGAGGAGCGAATTGCACGTCAGCACCCCTTCGGGCCTCCACCAGGCTTTCGCCTGGCTTCGCCCTGCCCAGGGCTAGATCGCCCGGTTTCTAGCTTCATGGCTGTGACTCCGGGCCCTTTAAGACCCCGTGCCTCACCGGCTTGAAAGCCGGCTGCGCACATGTCAGTTTCCTTGCGCCTACGGGCTTTAAACCCTTAAGCTTGCCACAGCCATGAACTCCCCGGCCCGTGTTTCTAGTCAGAGAGGAGCTAAGCCGAAACCGAGAATTTCTCGGTTTAAACCGTATAATGGAGATTTTTACGGGTTCGCGTTTAATTATAAACGGACCGTAATATCGTGATGATGAATCCTTGTACGGAATCTGCCTGAGATATTTTTAAAATCATCGCAGTCTTACCGAAAAATTTTGAATTAAATATTATTCATTTGAAGATAAATATGCATTATTCAGCATATTCCTCAATTCCGCTATGGGTTATCGGTTTCGGCTTACGTTGCTCCTCGTCTGATTTCTAGACGGAACGTGCAACCCTGGTCCTCCTCCCTCGTATCCCGCGTTGCCGCGTTCAACTTTGGGAGGGATCTACCCTTTCAGGCTGCACACGTTCGTGTAACCGTCTGGTTTCAGGCTCTTTTCACCCCCCTTCCGGGGTGCTTTTCAGCTTTCCGTCACCGTACTTGTTCGCTATCGGTCTTGAAACGTGTTTAGTCTTGGAAGTTGATGGCTCCCAGTTTCCCATACCCAAATCGGGGTATGGTACTCCGGGACACCGGTCCAGCTCCACTCGGCTTACGCCTACGGGGCTTTCACCCTCTACGGCGGGCCGTTCCAGGCCACTTCAGCTTCGCCAAGGAGGAGGCGACCGGGCCCGCTACACCACATCCCCCATGAGTTTCCCCATAGGGTTCAGTTTGGACTCTCCCCCTTTCGCTCGCCGCTACTTAGGGGATCCCAGTTGGTTTCTCTTCCTCCCCCTACTAAGATGTTTCCGTTCGGGGGGTTTCCGCTCCCTATTTGGGAGCATCGCAGAGCATTAACCCTGCGATGGGAAGTCCCATTCGGGAATCCCCGGATCGAAGGCTGCATGCGCCTACCCGGGGCTTATCGCAGCTTGCCGCGCCCTTCCTCGGCGTTCAAGCCGAGCCATCCACCAGACGGCGTCGGCGTGCCGGGCTTACTCGGGTTCAGCACCCGTTTAACGATTTGGACCTATGCATGGTGCTCATTGTGAGAGTGATTTCTCTCACTTTCACCCTTCCCCCACCAACCTTGCGTTGGAGGGGTGCATGTTTGGGAAGTTTCTGCAAAATGTTGTTTACATTTTTCCCAATATAAACTTTCTGCTTAGCTCCATATAAAGGTAACTAATATGCCTATATTCTGCGGTGCGGGATACGAGTAACGTTAATATTTTTCTCGCTTTAGAATAGTATCCTTGAAGGCAAAGCGGAATGATTGTCAATAGTTTCGGTCTTAAACTTAAGGGTCTTATTTTAGTTTCTGCATTTTTCTTTCTATTGACGGCGGGTTCATATTCATCGGTTATGATGGTTTTCTCCAGCCCGGAGCCTCAGGGATACGTTGATTACTGGTTTATTGTTGATGAGGATGGTTTCACGCATGTTAGAATCGTCTACAAGAGCAATATGGAGAATGGATCTTCATGGATTTTTGTTCCAAGATTTTCCGAATGGCTAAACTATACTGTTAGTGGACGCGTCTATGAGTGGTCTCTGGAGGAACCTGAGAAATATGCGGGCGCAGAGTACTACTTCTATAATATTTTAAGTTTCAACTTTTTCTCTGAAGGTTCTCAATTTAAGATGGTTGTGGAATTTAATTTTTCAAGGGCTGCCATAATAATTGAGCCTAATGGAATGTTCTATTCGCCGCAGATAGGTTTCAGCAGGGGTAGCATATTTAAAGCATCGGTTATTTTTCCATCGGCTTTTAGGATAAACCGGGATGAGGCTTTGGCTTTGGGGGCTAGCGGCTCATACGGTCCCAGATACTTAAACTCCACCTTCGCCTTTTTTGAAAATTTGCCCTCATCTGAGAATCTTCTGCGCATACAGATAGGTTTTAGCACACCTAACAAAAAGGCGGAGATGGTTTCTCTTGAGAGCGGCATTTTCAAGTTTGAAACTGTTAAGCGCTATGAATCTTATGCTCAAAGCATTCTAGGATTATATAATGCCTCATATGAAACTCTGGTCAACCTTTTCAATGTAACCCTTAGGTCTAATGGTTCGGCTGACAGTCTGGTCGTGAGATTTTTTATCCCAGACTTTAATTCCTTAATGTCCATCGGGGGATACGTACCCTTCTCAGGCAAAAGCATGGGTGATATACATATAAATTTCATGTTCACCCGGTATGTGGAGGGCTACCTTGAAGTTATAGCGCTGCATGAGCTTATTCATCACTTCCTCTGGAAGGCTGGCGTATCGCCGCAAAGCCTTCTATGGTTCCATGAGGGAATGGCGCAGTATATCAGCATAGAGATCGCTGAGAAATTAGGCTATGCCGGTGTAGGCATGATAAAGGAAAGAATCGAGGAAAGCGTCAGAAATTTGGAGGCGATGCTTAGCGGGAACCTAGGTTTCCTGGCGTTATGGACCCCGAGCAGTAGCCCCCGGGATCTTAATACACTATATGCCGCTGCATACTATGTTGTCAGCAGATTGGCTGAGAACCACGGTTTAGATTATTATGCAAGCTTCTTTAAAGTTATAAATGGTAAGAAGATTGAGGATTCCGTTACGCTATGTTATTATTTAAGCCTGGCGTCGGATGAATCTGTCGCAGATAAATTGAATGCATGGGGGTTTAATATACCGGATCTTTATGCTTACTCGCCGCTTCTGAGGGAGATTAAGAGAGCGGTAGAAGATGTTGACCCAATTTTTCAACCATTCAAGTATCTAGCTGAACTGATTTATAATATAGCTATATCTGGAGGGTACGTAAGCGCTGAATATGTGTTGCCATGCCTATTCGCTGCGTTAGTTACTGCTCTCCTAGCGCCTCTTCTAACTTTGCTAATGTACTCCGGAGCGTTATTTGCGCTTATGCTTTTTATACTTAGGAAGAAGGACGTTCTATAATTTGCTTCCAGTCAGATTACTGAATATCTGTGCTTTTCTATCTTCAGCCTCTTTAATGGTTTTTTCAAAGAGGTCTCCTCCATGAGAGTCTATGGCTATCACCAGCGGGCCGAATTTTTCAACCTCAAAAGTCCATACGGCTTCAGGCATCCCCAGATCCATCCATTCAACGCCCAGCACCTTTCTAATATATTTTGATGCTAAAACGGCGGCTCCGCCGGTGAATACCCCGTATGCTGACCCATTCTTCACCATCGCCATTTTGGTCCTCTCCCCCATGCCGCCCTTGCCTATTACAAGTCTAACACCAAGCTTTTCTATGATTTCATGCTCAAAGGGCTCCATACGCATGCTGGTTGTTGGTCCAGCCGAAACCACAATCCATTGATCATTCACTTTTTTAACCAGCGGTCCGCAGTGGAAGAGCGCCAAACCGTCAAAGTTAAAGGGCAGCGCCCTAGATTCCCTCAGATACTGGCATATCCTTTTATGGGCTAGATCCCGCGCTGTGATTAAAGTTCCGGTTAGATAGAGTACGTCGCCAACTCTCAGTCTGCGCGCATCATCCTCTGAGATCGGTGTTCTTAGATTAATATTCATGTCTTTTCCTCCCCCGCATTAAATGTCTTTTCTCATGCTTAACATCAGCCGTAGGCAGCCTTAAATCTATCAATAAGCTCCCTTGCTTCCTTATATGAAGCGCATGTGGTTTGGATCGCCACGCCCTTAGGAGATATTTTGCCGAGTATGTGCAGCACCCTTTTGGGTTGAACAAAAATTTGAAGAAGCTTCCCTCTCCCCTGTATTTTTCTGTATAATGGCAACCATACTTCCTCCCCTCCATCAGGATTGCCCGCGCCGGGAATCCATTGTATACCGTCCAATTCAGGGATGTCGAGCAGTTTTTCCAGATGCTTCAGCTCTAATGGCCCGTCTAAATGCCATATTGTTCTTTCAATAGTTTTGCATGCTTCAACAATGTAGGGATAAACCAGCTGATCAAATAGTCTAGGGGACAAGTAGACGATGGTGTCGCATTGAAGCACATAGTGCCTCCTGTCGCTCCAGAGACCTGCCCACGTGGAGAACCCGTTTTCCGGGTTATCTATCAATCCGCAGAGCTCTTCGTAAGATTGAAACCAGATTTCCTCAACTCTCCTTACAGCCTCGACAAGGCTGCTCCAGTCAAGAAAAACATCTCTTATCATATCAGTCGGAAAGTTTCCCCTAAGCAGCCCGAGAACCGTGATCGGGTCAAGCAGGTCGGTGAGCCCCACAACAGCCTTTTTGCGGCATCTTTCTAAAGCAATCTTCGTACATTTAACAAGATATCTCCACCATTCATTTTGCGTGTCAAACTCAACTTTCTTAATTTCCTCTAGTTTCATCCTGCCTTCAAACCAGGCTGTATCAATCTCTGGGTTAAATTTCACATCTGCCCCTAAACAGGCGGATAAAAATCCTGGTCCTAAATTTATCCAAGCGTTGGGATAAGCCTCTCCGAGAAAGCAAGCCTCTTTAAACTGCGATAGAAGCGTATCTATCGCCTTATCTACATTAGGATAGTGTCTGAGAAAAACCCATACGTCTATGGTTTCCCTCCAATAATCATTTTTCGGTGCGAAAATCTGAAGTATGGGTTTATCTAAGCTTCCCTCCCACCAAGCCTCGAAGACATCTTTCACTTCATCCCAATCCTCTTTATTTATCATCTTGAACACCATTATATTTTACATCGACCCATATATTAATCGTATTTTCGCAGAAAAGAGGGATAAGTTTAGGATGCTTGATAATAAGCCCATCATGAAAACAGATGGAATTTTAAACGGCTTTACCTCCCCCCAAATCCAAACTCAAGACGCTCTTACTTAAGAATTTTGTGGCTGCTCATCCATATATTATTTTATGAAGGTCTTAGACCTGCTATCGAGTGAGGGGGCTTGCTCCAGGCTTTTCAGGATGGTTAGGTGGCGCAATGGAATCTGTTGCCCCAGGTGCGGCTCCGGACGGGTGAGGGGTCATGGGGATTATGGGCAGGTGCTTAAGCGCTACTTCTGCAAGGCTTGTGGAGGATCTTTAACGGCAAGACAGGGACCAGCTTTCACTATTCCAGGCTAAGCCTTAGGGAGTGGTTTATGCTCATCCTACTCTTCCTAGCCCTCCACAACTCCATCCTGGGCTTGAGCTGGCTCTTAGACTGGAGCTACATGCCCATATT
>CALKGV010000005.1 GCA_938091805.1 uncultured archaeon
TCATCAACCCCAGAGCCTACCAACCCTAGCTTTAGGAGGAAGCAAAGACCTAATAAGATTCCATTCCCCATCACTAAGCTCACGAAACTCCATGTAGAAGGCATAAAAGAGGGAAACTTAAATAGTTTTGCAATGAGTTCAAAGCTAATACATAATAAAGAAATTCGCGAGGAAGAAATTTTTAAGTTTCTCCAAACTCTCGTTTTGAACCCAAACCCAGATTATCTGAAAGACATACTCCCGACTTCCTGATAGAAACACCATAAAATAATATATGGATGAGCAGCCACAAAATTCTTAAGTAAGAGCGGACCAGAAAATTAAATTAAGCCACAAAGCAAGAAATGGAATAATTAATGAGTTTCGAAAAAAGATGTATAAGTACAAACGTGAATTCTGCGATGAACCAGCATGATTTCGCTATTTTACAATTTTGCCGTAATCAAGCCTACGTGACCACATGATGATTTTAAGCTCAAAAGTCCTTAAGTTGCCACATTAATGGTTCAGCTATTATTTTCTTTGGCAACAAGTTCTTCAATGAATGTTAATGCTCTTTGTATGATTTCTAAGGCGTATTGTGGAAGTTTTGTTTTGATTTCTATAATTTGTTTAGGGCCGACTTGAATATCTTTTTGACGAGAGTGCGTAAGTATTGTCCTTATTTCGGAAAAAGATGATGGTTCGCTTTCTCTTTTATCGGAGATATATGCCCTCGGATCTACAACTGTTGGTTCCCTTATGATTTTATAAGCTGAAAAATATGCTATCTCGAAAGAGCCTTCTTCAAATAGACGAGTTGCTTCTGAAAAATAATATCTTAGCAATTCTACATCTTCTTTTTTCTGGGGAAATTTTCTGTCAAGTTTTTCCCATAGTGTGACGATTTTGTCTTTTATTCTGTTTGTGTTCAACAGTTTACAGATCAGCCTACACCGATAGGCAGAGTTTACATATATAAGGCTAGAAGAGCAATACATATCTAACAGTAATCCATAAAGCGTGATTTTATGAAAAGGACTGCGTTTACGTTTACAAATATAGTAAAAACAAGTGTCAGAACATACAGAGCTAGAAAGATGATCAAACAAAAACGATGGGAATAAGATGTTTTTGTTCCATGAGCATTAATTTTCAGAAGTTGAATATTAATACTTATTGCCTTTTAGGAAATACGTCTAACGTGTAAATTCCGGAGATAATCCCGTAGAAAACTCCTATGTAGTGAGCAAAGATATTCACGATATTCCCTTCCAGCATAATTATATCGCTTGGGAATAGTGAAAAAAGAGAGACAAAATAAACGAAAAGTGCTATAGAGGTAATGATTAATTCTTTCTTTGTGTTTAGATTTTGTTTTGCGAAACTTAATAATTTTCTTCCAATGTATAGAAGTAAAACTAATCCAATAGTGAAAGTTGCAACAAAAACTGTTAGATTGTAAGTTTCAAAATTCATATATGGAAATGCTATTGCAGACCCTGTTAAAAACATTAAAGAAGTTAAAAAGTAGATAATGTTCCGTTCATTTTGAAGTGGTTCTTTGAGAAAAGTGCTTACAGATGGAACAATTAACCCAGTTATGCCTGCAATAACTGTAGACAACCCGCAGGAAACTAAAGGTCGTCCAATGGCAAAATTTGCTAACAATACAAATGATACGTTATAAATCAAAGGTAGAAGTAAAATAGCTAAAAGTAGCGAAACGAGAAGTCTTTTTTCGCGATTTGAATGTTGATTTATCTCAGAACTCATCTCAAAACTATTTAAGTCTTTCTTGGCTATGTTTTGGTATGGAGTTTCTTGAGCTTTCTGATGGTGAGTGGGAGTTCATTAGGCCTTTGCTTCCTCCTAAGGCTAGGGTTGGCAGGCCTAGGGCTGATGATAGGAGGATAATAAACGGCATTCTGTACGTCTTGACTACTGGATGCTGATGGATGGATATACCCGCTAAGTACGGCTCCTACAAGACTGCCTGGAGGAGGCTTAGGCGATGGCAGGGGGAGGGCGTATGGGATAGGATATTCAGGGCCTTAGCATCTATGAGGGAGCCTAGCAGGGTATGCGTTGATAGCTCCACTGTGGAGGCTAAAAAGGGGGAGAAATGATAGGATACGACGGATTTAAGCATAAAAAAGGGTCAAAAATACATGTATGTGTGGATGAAGGCTCCATGCCTCTAAGCATAGCTTTAGGATCTGGAAATGAGCATGACTCAAAGCGGTTCGATGAGCTATTGGATGGCTTAGAGGAGGCTCCAAAGGAGCTTTACGCTGACTCAGCATATGACACTGAAGCCATAAGATATAGGCTGTCGTCAATGGATGTTGAGGCAAACATACCCGTAAACCCCAGGAATGGTAGGAAGCCCATACAATACGACATCGAAACCTATAGGAGGATGAGGTCTGCCGTCGAGAGATTCTATGGATGGCTCAAAAGCTTCAGAAGAATAATCGTAAGGTATGAGAGGCTGGCAGCAATATACAAAGCCCTAATAACAATAGCATGCATAACAATACACTTAAGATATGGAATTTAGAGATGAGTTCTTTGATTATGTAGGTTCTT
>CALKGV010000006.1 GCA_938091805.1 uncultured archaeon
CCGCTTCTAGGAGGCCTATGGGCAGGCGCCTAACAGCCTTCTGGATGGTTGTGTAGTGGATGCCCCACAAGCCCAGGGGCTCCAGGATATCCCTTCTGGCGGCCAGCTCCCTGTAGGCCGCATGGTAGACCTGCTTGGCAACAAGGAGGATTAGGGCCTTAGCTGGGGTGACCCTGACAGGCCTCCCCCCTTTTTCCTCCGAAAGGCATGGAGGGCAGCGGCCAAGGGGAATAAGACTCCTAGAAGAGCCCTCAGCGCGTTGTTGTAGGCAGCATCCCTCCCACGCCACCCAGCATTAAAGCTATACTTAACCATGGCAAATGAAAGAGACCAAAACACACCCAAAAGTTTTTCTACAAGCCTGGAATTAAGGAAAGATAAATAAATTACTGTTGCTTTCATAAGTTAAAAAGGTGCCTACGATGAAGGCAAAGGATGCTCTTAAAAAAATCGGTTTGCTCATGCAGAGGATCCCATCCCTTCGTCCAAAAATCTCTCACACCTCGCTTATTAAGGGAACAATGCTCTTCTTAATCATCGTGATCGCTTCCGGAATCAGGTTGATGCCCCTGCGTTGGGGCTTCTATTTAAATGAGTTTGACCCATACTTTCATTATTATGTGGCTAAAAATATTGCTGAAAATGGGCTTTCATACTGGTTTTCGTGGCATGATTACGCTGGTTGGTATCCTTACGGCAGAAACATGCCATACGTGTCTAATTTAGGATTAACATTGACGGCTGTCTCATTATACAAGGTTTTGAGCTTCCTTGGGGTTCCGTTGAATTTTGGATTAACTTTAAATCCGCTTGACCCGTTAAGCGCAGACCCGCTGTACAATCTATGCGTTATATTCCCAATCATAATGGCGGCGCTCACATGCATCGTCATGTATTTTCTCGGCAGGGATTTAGGCGGGGATTCCGTTGGCTTATTTGCGGCGCTTCTATTAGCGCTGGATTCTTCTTACATCAGCCGAACCTCGCTTGGATGGTTTGACGATGAGACTATTGGGATATTCAGCACATTATCATTCGCATTGTTCTTTAATAGGTCTATAGATGCGAAGAAGCCTATAAAATACAGCGTCGCATATGCTGCTGCCTCGGGACTCGCGTTGGGTTATCTATGTGCTTCATGGGGCGCTGCACGCTATTTAGTAGCGATAGTTGCGTTCTTCACTTTTGTGCTTCTGCTGCTAAAGAGGTATTCGCAGCGCCTCTTCATATCATATGCAATAACGTTTGCAATCGCCTTCTCTATAGCGGCAAATGTCCCACGTGTGGGATTTAGCTTCCTTTTTGAAACCTTTAATCTTCCGGTTTATGGCGTTCTTGCTTTATTATGCATTGCCGAAATAAGTAGGCGAACCGCGGTGATGAGCAGAAAGATAATTTACACATCAATCTTCATTATGCTTGTCGCCTCCGTCTACGCATTCCTTGTTTTAAAAGGGTTCATTAGTCCTGTTGGGTTAAAGTTTCTTTTCGCCCTAGATCCTACGCAGCGTGCAGCCCACCCTCTCTTTGAGTCCGTTGCGGAGCATAAGCCATCATCCTGGGCAACATTCTATTACAATTTCGGCATAGGCGTCCTGTTCGTGCCCATCGGAATCTTTTTCGCAGCTTTAATGGCAACTAATCTAAGCGTCTTCATAATTATATATTGTTTAACCTCCATATATTTCGCCAGCTCAATGATAAGACTAAATATACTTGCAGCGCCCGCCGTAAGTCTGCTTTGGGCCTTAGCCTTAAAGCGCATATTAACACCCCTCATTCTAAATTTGAAGGAAACCTCGCAATCCCTTGGGCGAAGAGTAAAGTTCAAGCCCATTGGGAAAGATCTTATAGGCGGACTTCTAATACTGATGTTTATGCTCTTCACTTTAACCTATGTTTTCGGAACGGACTTCGTTTTAGGCCCGAAAGCTCAGGGTCCAAGGGTTCTCCTCCACGCCGACACGCCGACTACTCTTTCAGGCGCCAGCCTCTCAGTGAAGCCTACATCAACTGTTTCAGATTGGATTGAAACATTGATTTGGATGCGCGAGAACTTGCCCCCTTCACCCTTAGAACCTCCGCCGCCAGGCGCTAAGCCCGGTGAAGTTGGAACGATCGTTGCAAGCTGGTGGGACTACGGCTACTGGATAACCGTTGTCGCTAACAAAACAACCCTGGCTGATAACGGCACAATTAACACTACGCAAATACAGCAGATTGGAAAAATGTTTATGTCAAATGAGACTGAAGCCATAAAGATCCTAGAAAAATATTTGGTGACACATGTAGTTGTATATGTAACGTTCAGCAAGGATGGTTATGATGCGCCGGGCTACGGAGGAGACAACGGAAAATGGAGATGGATGGCTTTAATACCCGGACTTAATGACACGCTTTTCGGCAACTACACGCTTGGATGGGACTGGGTGGACCATAATAGAAATTATCAGGTTGACAGCGGCGAAACCACATCTAATAATCTAGGACAAAACACGGTGTTATATAAGCTAATGACCTATGGTAAAGAAATGACCCTATACGGCTACTCAACAATAAAATTAGAATATTTCGAGAAAGCGCGCTTCTCACAAAAGGAGGGACAGCCGAACCCGGCTCCGGGAACCTCGATAGTGCCCCTAGTATGCGTATACAGAGTGAAATATCCGGTGGAAAGTACAAATAGCACAACAACATAATCTTATTCAGGCGACTTAACGGGCCCGTGGCCTAGCCAGGATCAAAGGCACCGATCCACTCCGAGCAAGGGGTAGCGTGTAGGCCTCCGGAGCCGGAGATCCTGGGTTCAAATCCCAGCGGGCCCGCCAAAAAATCTTTCCCCATTTTTGTGAATGCAGCCTGAAATGAGCTTTGCCATTAGGGTTAAGTTTTACTGGTTTAGCTGATTGAGAGAGGTTAGGGAATGATAGAAGTTGGCGCGTTCATTCACCCTTCGATGAACGAAATATGAATAGAGCGAGAGATGGGTCTTAAAGGGAATTCAGTAATGCCGCCTCTTCCCTAATTCATTGCTACAGTTGTTATCCCTAAGAAAAAATTGCTACTGTAGTAATTTTACAGGGAAAATTTCTGGAGATTAAGCTGTTGGAGTCTTCCTGGTTTTAATGCGGTTTTAAACCTCATCAAAAAGCATATTTCACCAGCAATTTAGGAGATATCTTTCCCCCAAGCCTTTTATGGATCCCAACCGTTGAGATCTAGAAAAAATTTTATATTAGTTACGTGTGATTTATGTATAGATAAATTTAGGGAGGCGGTTTATGTTAACTAGAAGGTTTTGGATGACAGTCGTAACGTTATCTATTTTGGTCTTCCTAACTATAATGTCAGTAACCCTACCCTCATTAAACTCTAATGTGAATGAGCATGTTTACTATGGATATGTTCCACCAACAACAAATATTGCTGGTGGCGAAGGAGATTACCCTGGAGAAGTTGATGAATTAATTGAGGGAGCAGTGATTTCCTATACTGTGCCATCTGGTGTAGCAATACTTGATGTCGTTGGATTGGAAGATGACACTTACATTGAAATATGGGATATCTATTCAAACGTAATGCTCACCTCCGAAGTGATTGATAAATATAAAAAAAGTTCTTTTATATATCGGCCGGATCATTCTTTAAGATAGTATCTTCACAAAGAATAGCAGCGATGCTAGCCGGAGGTGCATGGGTCTTTGAACCAGAGGGATCGGTTGGAGGAGCCAGTACATTTTATCCATCAGTAACTGGCGGCTTCAGAGGGAGAGAATTCATATTTGTTGCAGCCCCTGGAACACATCCCTATGCGTATTCAAAGGATAGAATAGGATACAACTTCTACCTATTCGCTCTCAGCGAAACGGATTGGTCTCTTTCAGATGTGATAGAACGCTGGTCAGCTGGTGGGCATCTTAAACAACGTGGCTCTCACACAACCATATTGCAGTCGAGGAAGCACCGTTTTGAATATCATAACGGCGCTGGAAATAATGTTGTCTACCGTTTAACTACAACCAGTGATGTTGCACTCTCTTGCTCTGCGCTAGGAGACTTCGTGGCGGTTCCAGCCATAACTGGCGGATATGTTGGCAGAGTATTCTATGCTCCTGTATCCGTAACATTGGAGGAGGAGGGGAGATCCGCAGCGTTTATAGTCGTCCCCCTTGAAGAGGGAAAGGTTACCGTATATAATGATGCTCTTGATACCATAGCTGAAAGAACCTTCACATCAAGCGATGTTGAGAACAGGAATTACTGGTATCATAACTTAGGCATTGGAAGATTTAAACTTATAGTTCAAAGCTCTGGAAATATATGCTTCATGGTGGGTCAAACCGAGGGAGTAGTCGATATAGATCATCTTGGCGACGACATAACTTTTGTTGGGGCTAAGCCCAATCAGGAGGTAAGGTTTTACGCTCCGACGATGGCTGTTGTTTTTGCGCCGGAGGATTTAACGATAAGCATAGATGGAGGCGCGCCGATAAGAATGGAGAAAGATGAGTTTAGGCTTCTTGAATCAGGCGTGCATTCTGTTGTGGCGGATAAGCATGTGATAGTGGAGATATTGGCTGGTGGAAGCAGCTGGGACGATTGGGGAAGCTACCTAATAGAGCCGCTGGATGTGGACGTATCATTTGAGGTCCCAGAAGGCTTTCTTGAGAAAAGACAAGAATATACAACTTACATAATAATAGCTGCGGTTGTAATAATCGTCATAGCAGCGGTCCTCATGTTAAGGCGCAGAGGAAGAAGAGCAGCTCGCATTTAGGCATCTGATAGCTTCGTTTCCATAGCATCAAACCCTTAAAAAGTTTAGCGTCAGCAAGCTGAGAAGGCCAAAATTTTACATTAATGATTTCCGTTAAAACTGCTGGTTATTTTCATCTTATCATTTTAAGATGGTAAGAGTTTATCTTAGGCTTTTCGTTGATTCTTTTAAGAGTCCCTCCTTCATCACGAAGCCCTTCGTCGCCGGCACCCTCTCATATAAATCGGTGGTTGTGAATATAATAGTCACTTTTCTCTCTCTGTTTATCTCGCTGAGCAGTTTTATAAGTATCTGCGAGTTTTCATCATCTAGACTTGACATTGGCTCATCGGCTAGTATGATTTTAGGGTTGTTTGCCAGCGCCCTTATGATCGCTATGCGCTGCCTTTCTCCCCCGCTTAGGGTTTCGGGAAACCTATATGCTAAGTCCACCAGATCAAAATATCCTAAAAGTTCACGCGCCCGCTTCTTTCTCTCAAGTTTGTTAATCCCCGCCAATGCAAGGGGCAGCTCTACATTTTCTAAAACTGTTAAGGTGGGCATTAGATTGAAAAATTGATAAATGAAGCTTATTGCATGAAGCCTCATCTTTGATTTCTCATCGTCGCTCAACATATTTGTTGTTTTGCCGAAAATCTTCACCTCGCCTTTATCCGGAGGCTCCAGCAGGCCCATAATTTTGAGAAGAGTCGTTTTTCCCGCGCCGGATTTTCCTCTAATAACGATGAAGTCGCCCTCTTCAGCGCATAGGTTTATGCCTCTCAAAACTTGGGTTGCGCCGTAACTCTTCCAGACATTTGAAATCTCTATCAAAGCGTTCCATCCCCGCATTTTTACAGGAATTATTTAAGATTCCATTTAGTTTTCAGGCATAGCCAATCCTTCATTTGCATACATGCACGTTCCATAAATCTTTCTTTATAAAATAATCAATTCTTGCTTAAATATGCTTTAATAGTTTTCAATAATTTTACATATCTGCTTCAGAAAGGAGAATAATTGCGGTGATTAGTAGAAAAACCAATATGATGTTTAAAATTGAACTCATTGCAAAACCCTTAGATAAATG
>CALKGV010000007.1 GCA_938091805.1 uncultured archaeon
AAGATACATGTATGTGTGGATGAGTATTCTATGCCTCTAAGCATATCTTTGGGTGCTGGAAATGAGCATGATTCGAAGCGTATAGATGAGTTATTGGAGGGCTTAGAGAAGCCTCCAAAGGAGCTTTATGCTGACTCAGCATATGACACTGAAGCAATAAGGGGTAGGCTGTCGTCAATGAATGTTGAGGCAAACATACCCGTAAACCCCAGGAATGGTAGGAAGCCCATACAATACGACATCGAAACCTATAGGAGGATGAGGTCTGCAGTTGAGAGGTTCTACAGGTGGCTCAAAAGCTTCAGAAGAATAATCGTAAGGTATGAGAGGCTGGCGGCAATATACAAAGCCCTAATAACAATAGCATGCATAACAATACATTTAAGATATGGAATTTAGAGATGAGTTCTATGACTAAAAGAACATGCTAGATACTCATCAAAAGTCTTGTTAAAGTGCGGCGAACTTTAAACATTAGAATCAAGCTAATCTTATAATATCCCAGTCGGGTTCAAATGTCTGTTTAAATTCTCGGTGAATCCTTCTTCCATAGAGCGTCGATGTAGGTTCTGAGGTCAAATTCCAACTCACCGAGAACTTGATGTGTCCCCGCGTAAAAGTTCTAGCATCATCTTTTCTTTCTTCTAAACTTCCTTTTTTGCTGCTTTGCGACCTTGGCCTCACGGCGCCTCTTAGAACCTACCAACCATATTCACTCTTCATGTATTTATTCGGCGACCCACGTTTTTACGGCTTCTTCGACAGCTCTAGATAGGTCACCTTTTTCCCGCCGAATCTCTTGATGGCCTTTAATCTGAGCTTCTTTTCCAGTTCATTAGGAAGGAATATCCGCGCATATCCGGCCCATTTCAATCACCAAACTTAATTTTTCTGCACGATTCGCACGTGCTAGATGTTCTTCCAGTAAGCAAATTGCCAGATGCCGAGTATTCCCCTTATTTTTGTTATCATCTTTTTCACCTTAATTTGCTTATCCGCACAATATATTATGTGAAAGGATATCTGTTTAAGCATTTACTCGCTAAAGATATTTAGCGCACCTATGAGAAGTTTACTTATAAAGCTTTCCTCAACCCCCACGAACACATTCACTCATCTATGAAAGGGGTTATGGGGGAAAGCATTCCCCCATCATGGTAAGCGTAAACCCCCTTAAGGCTTCGCCTCCAAAGGCTCAAATCCCCCTCATAAAGAGGGGCACGCGCCTATACGCCGCAAAACCACCAAAGTCTTCAAACAAAGGTCAATTGAGGAAAATCCTGACGCAGTCCCTTTTCGGCATGTCCTACGATGTAGTTAATCAGCCTCTTTGCGAACCATCCCGTTACTCCTTTGTATTGCATTGTCACTTGCTTGATGACGGACAGTCTATCGTAGAAGAGTCTGATGTGCTGAATTTTGTCATGGTTGAATTCAAACACGGTAATAGCGAGCATTTCAAACTTTTTGCCTTCAGTCCAGCCCTCGTCGATGTCCTCGGCAACAGCTTTATTCTCTTTTACTATTAATCCAATTCCAGAACGTGTAGATTTCACAGTCGGCATAATCTGAGTGTCCCAAGTCAAGATATGCTTTATTTCTTCCTTGCCCTTGAACGTGCCAGCAGGCGAAACCCAGACCGCATCTTCTGCAAAGAAAGAAAGCATCTTCTCAACGTCTCTCTTCACGAACGCTTCACCAATATGTGTCGCCCGACTCTTTTCTGCCCTAATAGCTAGCATATTAAATCTCGGGATTTTAGATCCTTCTATTGAGGGCTTTAGGAATAAACCTTAATTTCATGTTCTTCATAATAGTTTAGGGTTGATGAGAATGACGTCTGATAGGGTTGAGAATGTTTGGATTCGACTTAAGGACAGAGCTATCTACACTAGGGCAGACTTCCTGCTCCGTATAGAGAAATTGGCCAAAGAGCTAAACATAACCCAAGAAGCAGCAGCCTACATCGCGGCTAAGGAAGAGGGAATCGACATATCTGAGTTCTTGGCGCCAGCCAAGAAAGGGAGGATACTGGATGTCGGCCCGGTTAAGGTTTCCAGAGCGGGCGGTGAGGAGGTCCAGTACTGCCTCTTCAGCTTGGTGAACGAGGAGGAAAGGCTCTTGGGATGCGCATTCGGTGATAGGGTGGATGAAATTAAGGACTTGGAGGACCGAGCGGTCGAAATCACTCGATATACTATGGCTCGGTCGACACGCTACAGAATGCTGAGGGCAACTGAGAGATCTGAGATCAGAATCTTGGATGAGAGCGCTGTCCCACCAGTGTGGGAGCTGAAGACGGCTAAGGCAATTTCGTTGAGGGATATGTCTAGATCTAGTTTAACATGGATAGCCGAGGCTGTGGTTCTCAACGAGGACGTGACCGAATACAACTCCTGTCCAACCTGTGGGAGGGGTGTGGAACTGAAGGATGAGGGGTGGGTTTGCAGGGATCATGGCCTAGTGCATGCTCAAGTTAGGAAGGTACATCACCTTCATGTTGGAGATTCGAGCGGTATTTACCCATCTGTATATTTCGGGGAGCTACCTGGCGAGGGGCTCTTTAAGGCGAGGGTAGTGGTGAAGGGATACTTTAGAGGGGGAGAGCTTCAAATCTCGAAGTTTTATAAGGTTCAAAAGGCCGTTTGAGCTTGAGCAGCGTCTAAGGCTTGGTTTAATGATGCTAAAGGATGAGAGTGAGGGACGGGTCGATCAACAAAGGTCTCGAATTGCTTTTTATAAGCCGCATCTTGCATTGCTGTCTTACACTGATCAGCGGATGAGGATAGTTAGTGGTGCCACGACATAGGGGAAGTTTATGGAATAAGAGTGATATTTTTGGCTTGTGGCTTAATTCATGCATAAAACTCAGATTTCATTCTTCTTTCTCTCTTCTGCTCCATTTCCAGCATATTTACCGTAATATTGGGCTCAATTTTCATTTAAATGTTGGATTTCAGGTGAAATCTCACGGCTATCGCTGTTTGAGGGATAATTCAGCCGCCAAAAATTCGACAGAAAATAATCCGAAAATGAAAAAGAAACCAAAAACAATTAATAATAGAAATTAAGCCGCAAAGCAATATTTTTATCTTCGGCTTGATATTAAAGAATTGGCCATGAACGAACTTAAAATAAAGCGTATTTATGGTGATGACGTTTTCCAGCGGGGTAAAGCCTATTTTAAAGAGGGACGGGTGTTAACTGCGATAAGGCTTGAAAACATGGTTTTTGGCGAGGTTGCAGGCACCGAGAAATACGTCACTCATGTAAGGCTAGATAGTTTAAGTAGCACCTGTACTTGTCCAGTTAGATGGAATTGTAAACATGGCGTTGCGCTTCTCCTTCAATTTTTAAGTGGAAATTATGTGGATGGCAACAAGATCATGCATGACCTGGAGAGCGCAGAAAGATTTGAACTTCTAAAGATCTTGAAAAGTCTAATAGATGGCGACCCAACGCTACTTTTGAGCATTCAGCAAACTAGAATGGAGCAGGGTACCGAGTTAAGGACCTCTGCTGAAAAGCAGATAAAAGGGATGTTACAGGCCATAAAGAATGGCTACGCGGATGAGAATTTTGCAAAAGCATTAGCAAAAGTCATAAAAACTTATGGAGAACATCTGGATAAAGATTTAATATTCTACATACTTGAGTTCTTAGTTAAGAACTGTGAGGGGTATGGATACTTCTACAATGATTATTACGACTACTATTTTGGTGAAGAAATCTTCCAGAACCTATGCGATGCCTTTGCTGAGAAATCGTTAGAAGAAAGTGACTTCAAGCGGCTTCGAAATCTTGTGGAGGAGGATGAGTATTCCATGCTTGACCCATTCCTCGTGGAGATGGTGACGCCTGAAAACGCTCCGAAGCTAGCAAAGTTCAGCGATCATGTTAGGGAATTGTTAGGAAACGACTCGCTCTACGTGGAGTTTCTTATAAACGCCGGAAAAATGGAGGAGGCGAGGAGAATCCTGAGAAAAAGCAGAGCCCTTAACGAAGGTGAGCGCTTCGATTTATACCTAAGAATAGATGAAAAAGAAGCCTTGGAGCTGGCTAGGGAAAGGAGGTATTACTCGAGTCTGATATGGTATTATTATGGAATGAATGAACATGAAGACGTAGTTACAACTTTCAGGAACGCGTTAAGGGAAAAGGTGAAGCTAAAGCCATGGCCTGAGCTTTACGAGGGGGTACTAGCATCGATTATGATCTGCAAGCCAGAAGACAGTGAAGAGCTCCTGCGCGGTCTTTTCGATATTTGCTATTTGTTTAAATATTACAGTCTATGTGCCGATATAGGATTTGAGCTCAAGGATTTAGAGATGTTAGACAGGCTTTTGGATAAGAAAATAGACTACTGGTTTAAGCCGGACCATAAGCTTAAGCTCCTAAGGTACCTCTCCATTTTAGAACCTGAGAAGGCAAAGGAGGGGTTGAGGACTTTTGCAGAAGAATTGATCAATGAAAAGGAAGACTCTGCGTATGGGAGTGCGATTGAGTGCATACTCGCTCTCAAGGAACTAATGAGTAGAGAAGAATGGGTTGAATATCTCAAGGGACTTTATAAGAGACATCATCGCAAGGACAAACTCTGGGGCAAATTTAGGGATAAGGGCATTAAAGTTAAAAAAGAAGGGGACAACCTAATTATCTCATTCTAATTGCAGATGCGCAAGAACTTTCAATATACTGTTGTTTATTATTAAAAATGAAGAATGCAACATGCTGAAAGTTTACAAAGTGCGGGGGGTGGGATTTGAACCCACCAAAAGCTGTCGATATCTCCCGCAAATCCCCTCTTTTCTGTTTTTATTTTTTAATTTGCTTTTGCCCTAACAACAGAAAACGGAAACTCGCCGGTATGCTTGGAAGCCTCCAAAGGGGCGGCGGCAAGATCTTCCCTATGGACTTTGACGCGGCGAAAGCTTCCCTCCTCAGAGCCCGCAGGAGAGCTGCGGAGAAGCTGCAGAACCCGAGGTTGAAAAACATAGGCTTCCACACTCTCCGCCATTGGCGGGCGACGGTAGAATACCATAAGACAAAGGACATACTGCACGTTAAGCAGCTATTAGGCCACAAGAGAATTGACGCCACCACGCTGTATGTTCAGCTTGAGGAGGCGTTGTTCAGCGAGCGGACGGATGAGTTTCACAGCGCCGTCGCAAAGAATATTGATGAGGCTAGAAGGCTCATCGAGGC
>CALKGV010000008.1 GCA_938091805.1 uncultured archaeon
AGGAATATCTTAAGCAGCGTTACGGCTACGCGGCGATAGTTCCATCCCAGAAGATCCCGCGGAAACACCTTCTAGAAGCAATCTCAGCCGTTAGGGGCGGCGATGAGCGGACTGTTAAACGGTGGGTGAATGAATTTCAACAATTCAAATTAATCAAGCTGCTAGGCGAAGTCTTCGAGGTTCTATGATCTTCCACATGCGAAGGTTCACGGCAAAATAGGGACTCGCCACTCTAACAATTTTGGGAGTCGTGATGCTGACTACAGGATGCCGAGGGCACCTATTGCCGCTCATGCCATTAATATTTTTCTATTGTAAGAGGCAGAGGGTAGTAAACATTGACCTTTAAGTGTCCACAATGCGGCTCGATGAGGCTGTTTCGCGACGGGAAGCGCAGGCTGGCGGATGGCTCCGTAACCCAGCGTTGGCTATGCCGTGAATGCGGCTACAGGTTCTCCGAGAGCCGCCTTGAAAAGCCTGTGGGCAAGGATTTAAAAAGAGGATCGGCCTTAAGATTTAATCGCCGAGTATGCGTCTCGGAGGGCGGGGCGGAAAACTCGGCTCAGGGCGTGGTTGCCCTGGAGGAGAAGGCGGATGCTGAAAGCCGGGCTGCGGGAGCCACAGGGAAACCTAACGTCAACGAACTGTTATTTAACTACGCTTGGTTTCTGAAGAAGGAGGGCTATGCTGAGTCAACTATTAAGGGCAGGGTTTGGCTGCTGAAGATCTTAGCTAGGCGCGGTGCGGATCTGCTTAATCCTGAAAGCGTCAAAGAGGCTATTGCTAAGCAGGATGTATGGTGTAATAAAAGGAAAGTTAATGCCGTTGATGCCTACACCGCTTTCCTGAGAATGGTAGGCGGAACCTGGAGTCCACCAGCATATAGATACTCTTCTAAGTTGCCATTTATACCCATAGAGGCAGAGTTGGATGCTTTGGTCAATGGCTGTGGACCTAAAACCTCAATATTCCTCCAGATACTGAAGGAGACCGGTATAAGAGCCGGTGAAGCACAGCGCCTCAGATGGGCAGATATAGACTTTGAAAGATGTACAATTAGAGTTACGCCTGAAAAGGGAAGTGAGCCGCGAATCATTAAAGTCTCCAGTAATTTAATAAGCCGGCTGCTAACGCTGAGATCTAGAAATAGAGTTAGGGACTCTGAAAGAATATTCGCGAATGACTTGAGAACAATAAGGAAAGTGTTTGAGAGGCAGCGTGAAAATATCGCGCGGAAACTCCAGAATCAAAGGATCAAACAGATACACTTTCACACCTTCCGCCACTGGAAGGCAACTATGCTCTACCACCAAACAAAAGACATTTTATACGTTATGAAGTTTCTCGGCCACAAGAACATCAAGAACACTCTAATATACATTCAGATTGAGGAGGCTATCTTTAGGGGTCAGGAAGACGGGTTCATATGTAAGGCTGCCCAAACGGTTGATGAAGCTAAAACCCTAATTGAGGCTGGATTTGAATATGTATGCGACTTTAATGGCGTCAAACTATTCAGAAAACGCATGTAGCCTGGGTTGGAAAACGCAGCTGAACGAGTGGGGCCAGTGTATCTAAAAGTGGGGCCGGTGGGATTTGAACCCACGACCTCGCACGCCCCAGGCGCGAATCTTAGACCACGCTCGACCACGGCCCCTTCAAGTCCACTGAGATTTTCTGTTTCCCTGAAGAGTTTTATATTATTTATGTCGCAAATATGCTCGAATCCCTTCTATTTCATCATCAGTACTTACATGGTCCTAGGCGAGTTTTTCGCATCCCATTTCCGGGTCAGCGCATACTCGATAATTATTATTTATAGGCTTGGAAGTTCTTAACAGTTTTGATATTTGAGCATCATCACTGAACCTGAAGCCGCAGATCCGGTATGAAAAGCGCTAAACGATTGAGCCGCCCGCTAGGCTTCGCAGGCCGTTGCTAGATTCTTTGCAAGCCACATTCTGGGCTGTTTTGCTTTCTTAACGACTAGGTCTCCGATTTTTTGGAAAGTTCAGTCTTCTGCTCATCCGCTGAGATATCTTTTACTCAGCATCTAACACCCATAATACTCAACAGCCCTATAAACAAGCTCCGAACCTATGATCGCCAACCTAATAATACTTTATGATTCTCAAAGGTAAATGTTAAATGCGTTTGTGGCAAATAATTCTCTCATTAGATCGAAGGAGGATTATTAATATGGGTAGGTTAACAGTCATTGTAGATACCGCCCGCAGCGGATTCGCTAAGCTCCATCCAGTACCGATTGAAAACATTCGTTTAAAGGATAATTTCTGGGCACCCAGGTTAAAAATAATTCAGGAGATCACCCTCCCATCGCAGTATAAACTGCTCCATGATACTGGACGTGTATTCAACTTTCGCCGAGCCGCGGGGAAGGAGAAGGGAGATTTCCAAGGTTTAGTATTCAATGATTCAGATGTTTATAAATGGTTAGAGGCAGCAGCCTTCTCTTATGCTTATGATCTTAGCCCCGACTTGCTTGCTAAGTCAAGGGAGATCATCGACGAAATCGCCGCAGCTCAGGATGAAGATGGTTACCTTGACACCTACTTCACCTTTGAGAGAAAGATTGAACGCTGGAAAAACCTAAGAGATCTGCATGAACTGTATTGCGCTGGACATCTAATGCAAGCCGCAGTGGCCTTTTATCGGGCTACAGGGGAAAGGAAGATACTTGATATTGCATGTCGCTTTGCAGACCATATTCTCAGCGTCTTCGGTCCTAATAAACGCATGGGTGTTCCGGGTCACCCTGAGGTTGAAATGGCTCTGGTTGAGCTTTATAGGACTGTTGGGAAAAAGGAATATTTAGATTTAGCAGCATTCTTTGTTGATAATCGTGGGAAGAGACTTATCGGCGGAAGCCTCTATCATATAGATCATGAACCCTTCCGCGAGCTGACTGAAATTGTTGGACACGCCGTCCGGGCGCTTTACTTAAATTGCGGTGCAACAGACATATACCTTGAGACTGGTGATAAAACGCTTTTTGACGCGCTTATGAGGCTTTGGCATAATTTAACTGAGCAGAAAATGTATGTGACTGGAGGCGCGGGTGCACGCCACGAGGGAGAAGCATTTGGAGATAATTATGAACTGCCAAATGCTAGAGCATACGCTGAAACGTGCGCTGCCATTGCGAACTTCATGTGGAATTGGCGTATGCTATTAGCAACTGGTAATGGATCTTTCACCGACATTATGGAGCTAGCCCTCTATAATGGAATATTATCCGGGATATCACTTGATGGAAGACGCTACTTTTACGTTAACCCCTTAGCTGACAGGGGAAGACATAGGCGTCAAGAATGGTTCTATTGCGCATGCTGCCCACCGAACATAGCCCGCTTAATAGCGTCTCTGCCCGGCTATTTCTACAGTACGTCGGATAATGGAATTTGGATTCACCTATATGCTGAAAGTGAAGCCCATGTGAAACTCGGCGATAATGAAGTGACTTTATTGCAGGGCACAAACTATCCGTGGAATGGCGAAATTGATGTCATTGTTAACCCTGAGAAAGAAGACGTATTTAGCCTGTATATTCGTGTACCGGGCTGGTGTAGAGATGCAAGCATCAGCGTTAATGGAGAGAAGTTGGAGGGCAAACTGCAGCCTGGAAGTTACGTTGAGATTAATCGCTTATGGAGAAGCGGCGATAAAATTCATCTCTCGCTTGCAATACCAATTGATAGGATTATTTCACATCCACATGTCGCAGAGAATAATGGTAAAGTCGCCTTAAAACGGGGACCAATCGTCTATTGCCTTGAGAGAGCTGACAATCCCGGCTTCGACGTTTGGGACATGGTGCTACCTGATGATGCGCCATTAAATGCTGAGTATATGCCGGATATGTTAGGTGGAATTGTTACTATACGTGGCGAAGCCCTAGTAGCAGACTCTGAGAAGTTCGGTAGGAGATTATATGCGCTTAAAACTGAAGTTAAACATGAAATGCGCAAGGTGAAGTTTACAGCGATACCATACTATGCATGGGCAAACAGGGAAGAAGGACCAATGACTGTTTGGATAAAATCCATTTAAAAATCTTTAAAAACCCAGCAAGCTGAAACAAAAATAATTAATATAATTAATTAAGAACTCATCTCTAAATTCCATATCTTAAGTGTATTGTTATGCATGCTATGGTTATGAGGGCTTTGTATATTGCTGCCAGCCTCTCATACCTTACGATTATTCTTCTGAAGATTTTGAGCCATCCATAGAACCTCTCAACGGCTGACCTCATCCTCCTATAGGTTTCGATGTCGTATTGTATGGGCTTCCTACCATTCCTTGGGTTCACGGGTATGTTTGCCTCAACATTCATTGACGACAGCCTATATCTTATTGCTTCAGCGTCATATGCTGAGTCAGCGTAAAGCTCCTTCGGAGCCTCCCCTAAGCCATCCAATAACTCATCAAACCGCTTTGAATCATGCTCATCTCCAGCACCCAAAGCTAT
>CALKGV010000009.1 GCA_938091805.1 uncultured archaeon
GAACTCATCTCAAAACTATTTAAGTCTTTCTTGATTATGTTTTGGTATGGAGTTTCTTGAGCTTTCTGATGGTGAGTGGGAGTTCATTAGGCCTTTGCTTCCTCCTAAGGCTAGGGTTGGTAGGCTCTGGGGCTGATGATAGGAGGATAATAAACGGCATTCTATACGTCTTGACTACTGGATGCAGATGGATGGATATGCCTATACGCTATGGCTCATATAAGACTGCTTGGAGGAGGCTTAGGCGATGGCAGGGGGAGGGCGTATGGGATAGGATATTCAGGGCCTTAGCATCTGTGAGGGATCATGGTAGGGTATGCGTTGATAGCTCAACTGTGGAGGCTAGAAAGGGGGAGAAATGATAGGCTATGATGGATTTAAGCATGGGAGGGGCTCGAAGATACATGTATGTGTGGATGAGTATTCTATGCCTCTAAGCATAGCTTTGGGTGCTGGAAATGAGCATGATTCGAAGCGGTTCGATGAGCTATTGGATGGCTTAGAGGAGGCTCCGAAGGAGCTTTACGCTGACTCAGCATATGATACCGAAGCCATAAGGGGGTAGGCTATCATCCATGAATGTGGAGGCAAACATACCCGTGAACCCAAGGAACGGTAGGAAGCCCATACAATACGACATCGAAACCTATAGGAGGATGAGGTCAGCCGTTGAGAGATTCTACGGATGGCTCAAAAGCTTCAGAAGAATAATCGTAAGGTATGAGAGGCTGGCGGCAATATACAAAGCCCTCATAACCATAGCATGCATAACAATACACTTAAGATATGGAATTTAGAGATGAGTTCATCTTAAAACTAGCTTTCTCGCATATTTCTTTGAACTCTTTTTCAAAATCTTCTTTCTGTTTTCCATGTTTATACCATACTAAGTATTTGTCTGTTTTCATTATTGCATGAAAGCGTTTCATGTAATAATCCTTTATTTTTCATAGACTTAATGACCAAGGCGCCACGTACCGGGCTAATAGAAGTATTATGAATGACGTCAGCGGTATGAGCACATTATCATCTATTAGCTTAAATTCAAAGTGCTCAGCAATCGACGCGGCTGCTCCGGCAAGTATCCCGGCAAAACCCATCGCAGTTCCAGCGGTGACTGAAAAAAGAGCCATCGCCAAATTGCCCCACCAGGATTTTGTTCTTCTCTTATAAATTGCGTTCCTCACTATCCCAGTTATGGCGTCGCCAATGGACATGAAGATCACGGGTAAAACTCCAACTCGGAAGTCTCCCCCTGAAAGTATCCAGCCTAGAGATATGATCAACCCCCACATTATGCAAAATGACACTTCATAACTGTTATCTTCGGTCTGGAACCAGTACATTAACCTTTTATCTCTATGACATATGAGGAGGAAGATGGATAGAAGCATGCTCATAGTAAGCGGCAGAATGAAACTTTCAAATGCCACTGGAATTATCAGCGCGCATAATCCGCCGGCCAATATATGTATGATTTTCCTGTTATAGTAGACGGCAACATTATGTTCAATCTTCCGCCTAACCATGAAATTATAGGTTTTCCTAGTTAGGAATACGACCACAAATATGACCCATGAGAGCAGCAGCATAGTCACAGCTACTTCTTCGATACGTATCATGATTCCATATTTTCTATTAAGGCATATTAATATTTTGCATAAAAAAGGTAATCCGCATTTTCCAGATGAATAAATTTTTCACCATACCGTCTACTACTCTATAATGCCCAAGGCGAATCTTAAGTGAATAAAAAGAGCGAGGAGGAGATAGCCGAGTCATTTACTGTTTTAAGCTCTTCAAAAGGTTTATTGTCTCTCGACAGAAGTAAGGCAAATCATTTGGAAAGCGCGAAGTAACAATTCTCCCATCGACAACAACTGGTGCATCAATGAACGTTGCCCCAGCATTCTTCAAGTCCGTCCTAACAGCCTTCCAGCATGTCGCCCTCCTGCCACGTAATACGTCGGCCTCTATTAGCATCTGGGGGCCATGACATATGGCCGCGATAACCTTGCCTTTCTCATAAGCCTCCTTAACTATTTTAATCATATCTTCATTTATGCGCATCCTATCGGGAGCCCATCCGCCAGGTATCACCAACGCATCGTACTCCTCAATGTTCACCTCTTTTGGAGACAGATCCGAAATCGCCGGTACGCCATGTTTACCCATACAGGTCTTTTTTCCTTCAGGAGTAACTATTTTAACAGCGTAGCCCTCCTCCTGAAAACGGTAGTATGGATATATGAATTCGGAATCCTCGAACCCATCATCAACCATAATTAAAATTTTCCGCATGCTCTCACCAAAATACTTCAATAGTATGGAAAAAATATTTAGGGATTTCCCTTTTTTCTCATCACGCTAGGAAGATACTTTGCGGAATCTTCTCCTTGCAAGCAGTAATGTGGCTGCCGCTATGACCGCGACCGCCGCGCCAGCTATCACGTACATTATTGGAAATGGTTCCTCAAGCGGAGCTAGGTTAACCTCATGGGAGACATGGATGGTTTCTACGCATGGAATAACGGTTGCAGGGTACTGGAGTCCCTGGTTCTCAGGAATCTTCGGCCAATGATTAATCTGCACAACAACATTCTTGTTGCTCACTACCCTGTGGACTCCTGGCTGGGTTATTAGGAACGGCGAGTTAACATTTACCCTGGCGGGAAAACCGTCAACTTCAATATTTGTTTCCTCACTGGCAAAAACGTAGGCTTCGCAGGTTGAGTTGAGGGGGAGATAGATGGGCGTCGGCTCATTCGCTTTCACACCAATAAAAATGACGCCGGCGCCATAAGATCCGTAGGTTCCGCCGCCAAGCGACTGTATAACGTCTCCGTCATGGACAAAGATGAGAGAGACAGGCTTGCTGCTCTCAACCTTTATCGCGTTAGATCGAACCTGGAACCTCACGCTGCCGCCGGCCTCAACCGTGGATTGAAACAAAACCTCTTTTGTGGTTAAATCGTAAACTTTGAAACTGGTCTCCTCAAGGGCTGAAACTCTAAAGCCGCAGTCTTCCCTTTCATCTATAAGCGTGTTTGCAACCGTGTAGAAGTCGGTTCCCACAAAGCCTCCCTGAACAGATGGGATGGCGAAACTGTAATGATAGTCCCAGTAGCTCCACGGGTTACCGGACTGAACCATTATGTATCCATTTGACTCAATCTTGTAGATGTGCCATGGATAAAGCAGGATATTTGTGAAGGAGTTGGGGTCAATCTTAAGGGATCTTGTGTCTCCGCCATCGCCTCTCGTAATAGTTACGTCGGATTTTTCCAGGGCGAATATTGTGAACCTCCTCTGCAGGTCTGAAGAAACTAGGAAAATGAATTCTTTCCCAACGTAAGCCCCATCGGTTGCCTGATAAAACGTGCAGGGGATGGGCAGACTGGTCTCATTCTCGTAGGGTATGCCTCCAAAGCTCGAGAGCAAAACAAATATTGGGCTGCTGGACTCAACCCTGAACACTGTTCCATTCCTCAAGAGCAGATACTGCTTCTTCATGCTGCCAAGCGTTCCCTGATATATTAACTCATTATAGGTTACATTGTAAACTCTTATCGCCGCCTCCTCCCATGAGGCTATTTCAAGCAGCCACTGCATACCCGGGTTATAAGCCAACCTCCAGCCGGAGTCTATGTCATACTCGTCGGTAAGGTTATACCGCCACAATCTTGCAGGAACAACACCGTAATACGTAAACCTTCTTTCCTCAGCATTCAGAGGCATGATCGAACCGCCCGCGAGAAAAACCGCCATCGGAAGAGCAAGCGTTAAAGAAAGTGCAAGCAACGCCCCCTTCTTTATAATGAGCAACTCTTATAACCCCACTATTATTTTTATTTCCCCAGAGAAATATAAGATTTTTATGGTTAGCTACCCAAAAATTCGCATGATAGAGATCTCAGTTCAAAAATAAATCAGCAAAACATCTTAAAAGCCTGTTATGCTAAAGAATTTTGCATTAATAGTTCGCGTATTTTCCATCTGATCAAAAATATGGTTTTTAGTTATTTACTTTAGTTTCTTCATTATATTTCGATATATTTAAATATATATGATTTCTTTCCTTATGCAAAATAATTCGGCAGGAGACATGAAAAGGGTTGAAATTGAAATATAAAAATGGAAGTTACTTGATTAGAAGAATCAGTATAGTTCTACTAACCATATTAATGCTTTCCACGTCGACGGGATTTATGAAGCAAGGACGAGGTGATAGATACGATTTCTCAGTAACAATAGACAAAGTTGAAATTAGCGGTTTAACAGTTCACCTAGAAGGCAGCGCTCAGGGCATAGATTTTCCAGGGCAACTGGAGCAATATCAAGTTCAAGTAGATTGGGGTGACGGGAGTATTGACATTAATTCTAGTTGCAGCTTTACCATAGTGGACCTCGGCGGCAAATCACAACAAAAGGATTTCAACGGGACTTGGAGATCCGACCCCGACCATACATATAAAAAGGGTGGAAGTTATACAATTACGGTAAAACTTTATCATCAGAAGCCTCCGGGCGCCGAGTCAGCTCTTAATCAAACACAGGTGACAATTTATGTGCCTGAAGCCGACATCGTCATTCAGAAAATTGGACCAAGATATGCCCATATCGGGGAAACAATAACCTACATTTTTAATGTAACTAATATGGGTCCAGACGGCGCGACTGGTATAACTGTCATTGACGATAAAGCGGGCAATGCGAATTATGTGAGCGGCGACACTAATGGAAATGGAACGCTGGATGTTGGCGAAACCTGGACTTTTACCGCTCAATACACCGTTTCAGGCGAGGATCCAGATCCATTAAATAATACAGCAACTGTTACGAG
>CALKGV010000010.1 GCA_938091805.1 uncultured archaeon
TGCCTAAATATCCATCAGCTCAGCCTAAACTTTTAGGAGTTAAATATGAAAGCGAGATTAAAAGAGCATATGAGAAGTTTGAGGCTGAAGTAAAGTTTGACGCCTCTACATTAATCCCTTTGATTCGGAAGACATTTATATGAGCGCATCCTTTAAGACGCTCAGCGGGAAAAATGAGGAGGTTCCGGCTTTCCACCATGTTAATTATGAGGAGAAGCCTGAAGGGAGTTTAAGACAGTTAAGTGAGGGAAAGTGGCTTGTTAGATATAGGCCGAGGGAGCAAGGAACATATAAATTCTCAGTCACCATCCATGGCTTTAAACCTGGAAAATATCTCATAGAGCACTGGGATAGTTTTATCGGTCAATTTTTAAGAAGCAATCCATTGAAAGCTATGGTAAAATTACGCTTTTCTAGATAGGATTGAAAAGAATTTCGCTGCAAAAATACGGTTTTGCTGAGGCTAGCGCTTTTAAATCCCTTAAATAAGCGAAGTATACATGACGTGATTTTCGTTAAACATTTTTCTCAGCCCAGTTTCATAATGGAAACTTTTCTTAACATTTCTACATTTTTGTTGATAAAAAGTCTAACTTTTTATCTAGGTAAGTTTTTATGTAAAACTCTATATTTCTAACCTGAATTATTCTCCAATTTTGCTTTAGGGGAGTAAAAGAAATGGTCGACCTTCCTAAGGTTTGGGATTTAATTGAGCGATTTAAAAACAGATGCAGGTTAAGGGGTTGGTGGGTTTCTGAGTTTGAAGATGTTGTACATGCTGAAGGGGCTTACCATAATTTCATATGGGCCCGGAAAGTTCACTTGAATACTTTTAAGAGCATAACTGCCAATCATTGCTGCTCCATCCGCGACGGGTTATCCTATAGGACGGTAAATGTTTCATACATAGCCTGGGTCCTCCCAGAACATCCGCCGGAAAGCATAATATCAACAGTTGCTGGAAACCCCCGATTGCTAAGAACGGTTGCCCTTTATGATTTATGTGATGCCTACAAGGGGAAGTCAACGTGCCTAAAACTGAATGAAACTGAAAGTGTGGTCTTTCAGTACTTCGAAAGATTTTTAGAGGCTGAATATGATCTTAGTCTCATCAGCAAGCTGCCGCCCTCACCGCCGGAATCACTATTGCTGCAACCATTATAGATTTTTAGATTAAAAACTAAAAATGTTGATGCTGCTTATAATCTAGGAGTTGGATGTCCCTCCTCCTATAACGTTTCTTATATCATTCTCGACCAATCTGATTACGTCTTGATACCATGCTTGACCATTTTCTACAGCGTCTATTTTAGTTTCAAGGTCTCTGGTCAACTCTTCTGAAACTAGCGATTTAAAGTTCTCCGCCAGATAATCATAGACAGCTTTACCAAGTCTAGTGTTAAATATCGCTCCGCCCTTTGAAAAAATGTATCTTCTCCTCAACAGTATGTCAATTATTTTCGAGTAAGTGCTCGGCCTACCAATTTTCTTCTCCTTCATGAGCGCTATTAGATCGCCTTCTCTGTATGGTCTGACCGCGGATTCTCGTCTAACCTTCATATGCATGATTTTATATAAGCCCTCAGCGACTTCCTCCTTAACTCTGATAGTTGGATTAACGGTTAGAAAGCCTTCCTCAAGAATTTTTGTTATTCTGTCCTGTTTAACTTCAATGCCGTCAATTTTTAAAGTAAATTCTTGAATTATAACCCTTGCTTCACTCATCTGGCTGGCGATAAATCTCCTAAAAATCATGTCGTAAAGTTTAAGATGGTCAGCGCTTAACTTTTGAGGTATCCTTAAAACTCCGGATGAAAGGTAGAACCTTAGCTGCTTGGCACTCAGAGGTTTTGTAGGCCTAATACATTCATGCGCCCCTTCGCTTCTAAATGCCCTAGGCTTAAAGAGACCCGGGTAATTTTCATCGATGAAACGGTGCGCAACATCTATGCCTGTGGTTGAAACCGCTGTTGAGTCTGTTCTGTGATATGTTATTAGGCCGGATTCGAATAGCGTCTGCGCTAAGCTCATTGCGTATCCAACAGGGAAACCCATCTTTTGAGCAGCGTCCTTAAGCATGCTGTCAGTTGTGTAAGGTGGTTGCGGATAAACTGTTTCTTCGCGAAAAGCAGCATTTTCTATTGTTGCATTTAGCTCGCCTTTCTTGAACTTTCTTACTAAATCCTCCATGTTCGGAGGATTAACAAGCCTTATTAAGAGCCCGTTTTCCAGATGCAGTTCAGCTGCCGGAATCTTTTTCTTAAGTTCCTCCACTTGTCTTATAACCCAACTTAAGACTGGGGTTTGAACCCGGCCGGCGGAGAGAGATGTCACCTTAAATTTCTCCCAAAGTTTCCTACTTAGCTCGAATCCAACCCATCTGTCCTCAATTCTTCTAACAATTTGGGCTTGAACAAATGGCAGCTTAATGTTTCTAGGCTCCGAGAAGGCTTTTCTAAGGGCTCTACGAGTCACTTCATGAAATTCAAGTCTCTCAACATCTTTACAGTAGGGCTTAACTATAACATAGATGTCGTATCCGATTTTCTCACCTTCAGCGTCGGGATCAGTTGCAATAAGCACCTTATTTGCTTCAACAGTTAACTTGCGCAGTAAATCCACGACATCTTTCTTTGAGCGTATGTTGCTTGACCCGCATTCAGGGCAGACATCCCTATCAGTAAACTGTTCGCCACAGTTATTGCATCTTCTTATATCCGTATAGACTGGGATGTAGCGATCATTTTCCTTTATGACGCCATGATACCCACCTTCCGTTGTGAGGTCAAATATGTGGCCGCCTGAAGCAACAACGTTAAGGATCATTTGTCCGCCTGCAACTTCGTAAACAGTGAAGCCGTTAATTGTTCTTTTAGCCGGTCTGCCGAAGAAATATGCTATTGCCTTAGCCTTTGTAGGCGACTCAACAACAACTAAAGTTGATCTTATGATATCAACAGTTTCTGCGGTAAACTCGCCTCTACGGATTTTTCCAATAATTTTCCTGTCTTCATCCGCCTTTCTCAAATCTTCAGCGGCTCTCGCGGGGGTATACTCTTCAAATTCCTCATCCGTCATGAGATGAATTCTTTTACTTAAGCCGTGGAAAGCTTTTTCGTCGTCTATCAAGATTATTGATAAGCCCCGGCTTATACCAATAGCGTAAAATCTTGAGGATCTGCCAGAGGCTTGTATGTATCCATCAACATCGGGCATAACTAGTATATATTCTTTATCCTCAATTTTTACATCTACATCCAGCCTTTCAGTAACCTTCCTAATTTCGATATCTTCCATTATTTTGAATAGGATCTTCTTTGCTTCTCTGACAACCCTTAGGACGTGCCCGGCGAAGCCATCTAATTCAATATTTTTTTCATCAGCCTCCCTGATCTTATCAATTAATTCTTTGTTAACTGGAACGATTCTTGATAATGCGGATATAACGGGAACGACTTCTCTGAAGAATTTTTCTTCAAAAAATGGGGATAGAGTTTTCAAGAGCATGAGGATCTTCTGCGGGTTGTACTCGCCTCTTCCAACCCTTATTTCTCTTCTCGGAACCCCTGCGAAAACAACGTACCTAATGGTTTCTGGGAGATCAATACCCCTCGCCAGCGGGCTTCTATTACTGGCCACGCCGACTAAGGCAGCGTAATCGCCTGAAATGAACCTTTCAAGTATTTTCGGATTCATTCTTTCATAAATAAAATTTTTTATACCTGCCTCCTTTAGGGAAGCAGCGATTTTCCTGGCATACGCTACGCCCTTAACTTGCGGCACGAATATTAGGCATCCTGGACCATGCTTTTTAACCAGCTCCACGGTGCGACTTTTCACGTCATCTACGGATCTGATGAATAGGTTTGAAACGTTTCTCACGAATTCCGGGCTGAATCCCGGTTCAAAACCGAAGAGCTGCCTAAATACCTTTATGCGCTTCGTCCTTTTACCTCTTAACGTTGCTCCTGAAACAACGAGCACTCTATCGTTCAGTTGCCTCGGCGTAGGCGCACTGTATGAAGCGGCCGCCATCTGCTCTTCCGCTTCCAGAACTTTCTCAACGTCTTCAGGGCTGAAACCCATTAGGAGGACTATTTTATCTATGTTTTTCGGGGATTTTAGGAAAGAATCAACATCATCAACGAATGTGAAGTCAAATTTCACATTTTTAATAAGCTCAAATCTATTGTAGAGAAATCTGTCCGTTGTTATTAGAATTGAGAAGTCTTGATCTGCAATGCGTCTTAATGTTTCCTTAGCTTCCCTTTTCGGCATTGCGGAGTAGTAGCCTAGAACGGTAAGAGATGAGCCTCCGATGCTGGACATCTTCTCCAAGAAGACCGAAGTCTTGTCCAGTAAATGCTTAACTAAGAGGCTTGTCGGCACGATGATGTAGCATCTCTTTCCTTTTCTAGCTAAGTAAAGCGCCATAATAAGACCGAACAGGGTTTTACCGATGCCCGTTGGCGCAACGATGGAGAAGCTTCGGCCCATCAATACCCGCTTAGCCCAAACCTCCTGCAAAGCCCAAGGTCTGGATCCTACAAGAAAATTGAAAAATTCAGAAAAATCCTTGAGGTTAAACTCTACTTTTAAAACCTTTACATATTCGCCAATTCGACCTCTTCTAATTAGCTCTAAATAAACCTTTTCTTTATCCGGCGGGGGACTTGGAAGACATTGGGTGCATACGCCTGGGCCAAGCAGCTCCTGGTCGCTAATATCCCCTCCGCAGTTGGGGCATATCCCACGATATATGGCCCTTAAACACTCGATTTGAAGAGTCGACATCTTAAATTCTCATCTCTCCAAGGATTTCGTCTTCGCGACATCCTTATATATCTTCTTTTTAGTTGTCTAGGAAAGGCTAAATAAAAAGTTTGAGATTTTAAAATTTTGTGAGGCTTTAAAAGATGGCGGGTTCGGAAAGTTTATTGCCGTACATTAATGCGAAGAAGGAATCTGAGCAGCCCACAATCATAGTTGATAGTAGAGAGGCTAGCGTGGCGCCTAAAATAGTTAAGGGTTTAAGGGAAATAGGGGCGCTGATAATTATCAGATCTCTCGATAAGGGCGATTACATAATTTCCGACGAATGCGCCTTTGAGAGAAAAACCGTGCATGATTTTGTTCATACGCTCACCCATCGACGCCTATTCGAGCAGCTCTTCCTCTTGAAGGAGGCGTACTCTAAACCCTTCATCTTAATCGAGGGATGTTTCCCAATAATCTATAAGTTCAGCAGGATCAATCCCTCATCCGTCTGGGGAGCAATATTTACTCTGGCCAAAAATGGCATAAACATGATTCATACAACAAGCTACAAGGAAACAATTGATTTCCTTTACACCTCAGCTAAACAGGAGCAGATTG
>CALKGV010000011.1 GCA_938091805.1 uncultured archaeon
GTTGGTAGCCCGGGAGAGATTCGAACTCTCGTCAGCGGGTCCAAAGCCCGCTATGCTTGTCCGCTACACCACCGGGCTTCATCTAATACTAATTTCTTTAAATTGAAAGTCTAAGTAATAACTTTAGCGCTGACGCTGCAGGACGTGGTAACTTAAGGTTTTAGCCTTACATTTCTGATAATCTATCTTATGTTTATCCGCATAACGAGGGCATGAGATGGAGAAGGAGCATAGAATGTTCACATATCACTACAACCACCTAAAGAAGGTGAACCTTAAGTTGCCACGTCCACGCTGCAGGGATTAGAAGATTAATGTCGGGTGGAGAAGAGTTTGAAGGTGCTTAAAGCGCCTTAAATTCGTTAAACCATACTTCATATCGTGCTATGGATTCTTTAGGTATGCTTGGTTTTCTCTTCCCAAGCACCTCTAGAAAGTCCCTCATCGCTACTGCTCTGGGTTCAGCTTTACTATAATCCACATTCTTCTCAAATATTTCACTGTTGACTTTCAGTTGAACTGATTGGCAAACATCCATTATATCGCTTCCAGAGAAGCCTTCAGTTAACCTTGCCAGCTCCGCTAAGTCAACGTCGGACGCCAGCTTTAGGAACTTAGTGTAGAGCCTGAATGTTTCTAGGCGCTGATTATAGTTCGGCGGCGGAACATAGATTCTTTTCTGAAACCTCCTGATGAACGCTTGATCTAGATCCCAAGGTTTATTGGTTGCTCCAATAACATACACGTGGATCGGGTTTTTCTTATCGATTATGCCATCCATCTCCTTAAGGAACTGATTTCTAACCCTTGTCTCACCGCCAACCTCAAAACGTCGGACGCCCATGAGGGAATCGAGCTCATCAATAAAAATTATTACGGAGGAGAGCTTCGCCTCCCTTCTGGCAGCATTGAAGAGTCTCGCAACATTCTGCTCAGCTTCGCCTAGCCATTTGGACATTATCGACGCAGCGTCAACCGGTATAAACTTAGCCTTAATCTCATTCGCAACAGCCGCAGCAAGCAATGTCTTACCACATCCCGGAGGACCAAATAACAGAATGCCCCTCGGCCAACCGAGAGGAAACAGATCCGGCCTAAGCGATGGGTAAACTATCGCCTCTTTCACCGCCTTCTTCGCATCCTCAAGTCCAACTATATCATCCCAGGTAACCTCCGGGGGCTCCCTAAGAATCATATCTTCAAACGCTGTTTTCCCCTCGCCCAAATCCTCAGCTGTCGCCGGGCTCATTAGGGAAGATTTAAGCACCGCAACCCTATTCCTATAAGCATCAGCCCTTTGAAGGTAAATTCTATTCAGCTCAGAACTTGGGTTTATCCTAGCGATTTTCACCAGGTTCTCTATGGCTTTCTGGTAGGCTTCAATGGCCATCTCCTTCTTTCCTTGCCGATCCAGCATAACAGCTTGCTCCGCATACCTTAGAGCTATTTGCTCCAACTCTTGGAGGGCGCTCATATTTAACCCTGCACCTACTCAATTTTTATCTTCCCTTTCCTTCTTAATGATTCAAGTATCTGCATAATTTTGGTTTGGGACATTTTTAGCTCTTCAGCACATTTTGAAACCTTCATTACGCCATTATTTCGCTCAATGTAGTCTAGGACAAGATCCTCAGCCAAAGTGCTCATCTGATCATTTATTTCGCCAATTACCGAATTATCCTCGCCAAAATAAACTTCGGAGCCGTCGATTGTCAAAGCTATACGCGGCTTAATCGGCTCTGCAGGTTTAGGAGCCGGAATATCCATAGGCGGCTCAGGAATCTTTCTCTCAATCTCTTGTCTCAGAAACTCCGAGGCTTCTTTCAGTATAGCTTCAGCAGCCTCGCTTTTAACTGCCAGCGGCTCAGGCGGCGTTATATTAATTTCGGTTGTCATTATTAAATCATTTATTGAGTTCGCCAGGTTATTCATCTCCGGAATTAGAGAGGGCATTATTCTGGCAACATCGTCCAGAACCCCTTTAACTTCGCCGAAAACTCCCTTAATGTCCTCTAAAGTTGGCGTCATAGTTCTGAGGGTCTCAAGCCTCAGTATTGCCCTCTCAAGATTTAATTGCACACCTTGTATAACCTTCATTATTTTCCTTATCTCAGCGATCTCGTTGGCGTAAACGATAGCTTTACTCTTAAGCCCCCTACTCAGATATGAAGCACATTCATCAAAGAGCTCCTTATCCCTTCTAGTCAGCTTCGTATAGGCTAATTCAAGCCTCGAGTAGTATTTTCCAAGCTCCCTAACTGCCTCTGAGAGAACCTCGCTAGTGGACCTTTTCGATCTGCCGAAAGCCCCTATAACCATTGAAAAATCCCTCAACCGCCACGGAACTTAAGCAAACTACTCGTCAGCCATGCGTACGCTGATCACCGGTTTCTGACCTGCATATCTATCAACTGTGGAAGCTTCCACGCCCTCCTTACTTGCCTGTAGAGTTATGCCTGAAACCCTCTCTTTAGTTTTCAACAGATTCATTTTTCTATATGAGGCGTACTTTATCTCCCTAAGAATCGACAGCAAGGATTGCCTGAAAAACTCATCTTTAACGTTACCTATTCCATGCTCCATCTCGAGGAAGGTTCTAGCCAAATGGAGGGATTTAATCATATTCTCTTGAAATTGAACCTGGCATTCTATTTCTTTTAGAAGGCTTTGGGCTTCAGCCATCATATCATTAATGGACTTATCAAGTTCGGCGCTTAAACTTTCATAGATTTCAGGCATTATCTCCTTGTTTCTAAAAAGCTTCTCAAGTATCTCACGTTTCTTATAAACCACCGGGAACCTTCTGCATAGATTTTCAGCGCGCTTCTCAACATCAGATATTAAGAAAACCTCTTCTTGGTCGATTTTAATTCTCTCAGCTGAATATCTTGTTAACTCCTCATTCTTACTCTCAACAAGTACTTCTTTCACTTCGCCTGAGGAGTCTATTATGAAAGACACTATTTTCCCTATTTCCCTACCATTCTCATCTTTAAGGCTTCTACCAATCAATGATGGAAAAACCATGCTTGACAATACGACACCTCCATTCTCAATCTGTGAAGCCGGAGTCTTCACGAGTTCCTTCAGCCGTCTTCAGCGATGGAAGCTCCGGGAATTTCTCTTTCATCCTTTGCTCAGCTACTATGGCCGCTTCTTCAAGAATTCTCTGGGCGTCACCGCTAGAGACCTCAAAATTCGGGGCTACACCGGTAACTTCACCAGCTTCGATGATTAAGTCACTAAGCATTGACCCAATCTGCCCAAGCTCCTTCTCAGCGTTAGGCAGAAGCCCGCCTATTCCGGCTCTGACGCTTTGCAGAACCTGCGTGGCCGGGGTTAGGGTTGATACAACATTGCCAAGCTGGGTCACTGTTCTAAGCCTTAAGGCAACCCTTTCAAGGGCTAGCTCAGCGTTCATCATGAAATTCGCCGTCTTCCTAAGCTCAGCCAGTTCATTCGCTAATATACGAGCCCTCTGAATTTGATGCTTAGAGTACGCCTCAACAATCTTTGAGAAAATATACTTGTCTCTTTCACTTAATCGATTTAAGGTTTCATCTAGGTACTGTATTTGAGCTTCAATACGTCTGATCGCAATCTCAATCTTAGTTCTCAACGGCGCAGAAGGCTTTAAAGCCGCCTTAAGCCCCCTTAATTCCCCCTCCTCCCACTTTTTGGTGAACTTTGATGACATGCCCTTCCACCATTCAACCGCTAGATTATGAGGAGGTCCAAGCGAAAATTTAAACTTGCTATCACGCTTAGAATATCAAAGCATATATACGCCTAATAATAGCATAATACGGTGTCAAAGGTGCTTTCATCTTTTTGAGACAAAAGCATGCTGAATGAAGGCGCTTATTTACAGAAAGAATTATATTTTTAGATATACTCGAATCTAATTTTATCATTCAGTATGCATTGTGACCTAGATTTAAGTCCATACTCCGCATACTTCAAAGCATTTTTCTACAACCCACATGACTCTGCGGGCGAGATCCAACTGGACTGGTGGAGGCGAGCCGTAGCATAGTGTTTTATACAGCTCCTCGTAGAAAAGTAGACCGCTAAATTGATGCCCAGCGTTTACAATATAGTTCTCCTCAACCCACTTAATATCATCCGTGTTGTAGCTGCGATCCGGAACCGGTTCAGTCTCCAATTGTCTAGGTGGAAGATCATTCGGATTGAAATATTTCCATCTCAGCGAGCGGGGTGTCCCAGCCAGGCCTCCTTGAGTTCCCATCACTAACCATTTCTCCTGAGGATAGGCGCATGCCCTAGTCACTTCGATATCCACTAAAGGAGCCTCGGGAGCTTTTAAGAGTATTTTAACATGGTCATCGGCATCTCCCAAGGTTAATGTCCTCTGGAGGTCGCAGAAAACCTCCGGTTCTTTGCTTCCCATAATTTGAAGCCCTTGAACGATGGAGTGCACGCCATTATTTCTCAGCTCCCCACCGCCAAATTTCCTTAAAGTTTGCCAATCCCAGCGCCTACTAAACGAATGATTATAAATCTTTACGAGAACTATGCGTCCCAGCTTACCGGATTGAATAACCTCTTTAACCTTCAAGTAGTCTGGAGCAAATAGACTGTTATGGAAGACGACCAGTAAATTTCCAGTTCTCTCCGCAGCTCTAATCATTTCATCAGCTTCAGTAATGGTTGCAGCCATGGGCTTCTCGCAAACAACATTTTTGCCGGATTCGAGGGCCATGATTGTTTGGGAAGAATGAAGGTGGCTTGGTGTGGCAATAACCACTAATTCAACTTCATCATCGCTGATTAACTGCTCAAATTCTGAGTAGGCTTTACACCTGAACTTTGCCATGGCTTCTCTACGTCTCCCCTCAATAGGATCAGCCACAGCAACCACACTGTACTTGTCCGGTAAAAATTCAAAGATGCTTGCATGGATATTCCATCCGCTTCTTCCCAAACCGCTAATTCCAACTTTAACCCCACTACTCATTCTTTTCCACCATGCCAATGCTACACAATATGGAGGATGCTCGTATAAAAATTCTTTCCGATGATTTTCTCAGGTTTTCTTAAGCGCATGAAAATTCTTTTACGGGTTCCCTGTGAACTATCGGCTCAACGCCCCCTTTAATCGCCTCAATTCTACTAATCGCCTCTTCAACCTCGGCTCTGCCCAAAAGTAGTGAGACATTAAGCTCAATATCATATTTTTCGCCCGGACCGAGCTTTATACTCTACCTGCTTCCTTTTGAAATTTCTTGTGTTTGGAAAACTTGTGCCAGGTTCAAGCCCAACAACATATCCATCCTCTTCAGCAGCAGTATTTTTCCAGAACGTGAAAAAGGGAAGGAATTTTGCTGAAAATACGTGGGAAACAGCCCTGTCCAGGCTCCTATTTACAAGCATCGCCTCCGTATGCCCATCCGCACCTTCGAGAAGCTCCATGAAGTAGACGCGTTCAATAAAACCTTTCTTAGGCGGACCAGCAAGGTTAAAAGAATCAATGCCCTTCGCCGCTTCCTCATCTCTAGGGGCAATACGTTTAATTGGTGCTAAGAATTGCGGCTCTCCTCCAGCAGAGGCTTGCCATAGTTGCAGTGATATAAGATTTGCATTTCATCAGAGACCCCGCGCAGGTTTTCCATTTCATCCGATATTTTCATTATTCCGCTTCCCGGAGTGGTAACTATGGAGGTTTTTATCTTCAGATTTGAACTGAACATGGATCTTTCATACACGATTCCCTCAACGCTCAGCTCAAAAGGCGGATTTAATCCAGCCTTAACCGTAACCAGGCTGGCGGGCGTGTTCGCTATTCTCCCATGAAGCGGTAATAGAACCTCTACCTCATTACCCATATTATCCCTTATTACGTCTACTCCCGGTGCGCCTAAACTTTCTAGGCCGCATCTAACGATCCACTCGTTGAACCCCCGCAGCCAACCTAGCCCCTCCTTTTCTCAGGATTTATGAAGCAAGGATTGACCAAGCATCTTACCGGCGAATGCCAACCTATAGGTAAACCCTGACATTCACCCTTCCATATGCTCACGCCCTTAGTCGGCACAATCGTAAAGGATAACATGCCATTATCAACCGTCACTATATCAACACCGTCTGATAAGCCGCCACAAGCCTACGTTTCTCTATTCGCCAACCTTCTCCAGCATTAAGGTCGCTGCTTGATATCTTCCATTCCTCAACGTAAACTTCATTTTCAACGTCCGTGAGCGTTTTGAAGTAGGAGTGCATAAGCACCCATCGCCTATTTTTAAGTTTACCAGTAAACCGTATCCGCCGGCTTACCTGAGAGAACCGCTTCCGTTTCATCCGGCTCAAGCGTTTTTCTAACGCCAAGCTTGCGGTGCCAATCGTAGAGGCAGTATCGAACAAGTTTCACATGTTTCCCCTTCAGATCCTCCGGCAGAACCTCGTTGGGAGTACGTTTCGAAAAGCCTGTGAGCTCAACCGTGAAGATGCACTTCTCCCATTTCTCACCCTCTTCATCAGTAATGTATTCGCCCGTTCGCTCCACATTAACAGTTATCCCCTGAAGCTTTCGAACCTTCATCTAAGACACCGGAATAAATTAGCATTAGGCTACTTATAACGCTTAAGCAGTTTTAGGCATTATTTCCCGAAAATTTTTATCTTCAATCACCTTTAAGTCTCTTTTTGAGGAGATGCGTATGCGCGATGCAGCCTGGGGAGTTTTACTTATGACGCTAAGTGTTACAGCAATGATCCTTTATTTTTGGGCGCTGTTTATGTCGCCGCCAGGCATCACCTTTCTTGGAAGATCAATAAGCGATTGGGCAATACTGGTGCCAGTGCTAATATTCGTTTACCTTTTCCTATTTGTTGTAGCATGGATAGGTTGGGCCATGGCTACAACGCCGCCTACTCTACCAATGCCCGAAAAAGAATGCGATGAGGAGAAAACTGGTTCTTCCTAAAGGTTAAAAAGGGAAGAAGATGCTATTGCTTTAGGGGATTAATTTGGCCACATCAGTTGAGTTGGAGGATGAGGAGGGCGTAATTAAGGGTCCGCATTATTACCTAATCAGGCGCCGCCAGCTAGACGATTTAGAGAGGGAAATTTGCATTCTCCTAGCGGAGAAGGGGCCGATGCCGCTTTCAGCCCTTTGGAGAAAACTTAATTGTCACCTATGGGAGTTAACAGCCGCCCTAAAAAGGTTAAAGGATAAGGGTTTATTAGATGAAATGGAGATCATTGAAGATGCATATCAGAGGCAGGGATGATCTATTTGCCTGTTTAGGAGTTAAATTCATATTCTCGAGCATGTTTAAAATAATGTTTAGTGTAGGCTGTAGGTTGGGAAGTGCAAGATTTTGGGTAAGACATCTGAGATTTCGGGTTTTTACAAGTTAAGCGTTGAGGAAAGGCTTAAAATCGTTAGGGAATTTGCGGATTTAACGGATGATGAAGTTGAGGTTCTTAAGGCACCTAGCTCCCTAAGCCTGGACTTAGCCGATCGCATGATAGAGAACGTTATAGGAACATTTACGATGCCATTGGGCATAGCTGTAAACTTCCTAATAAATGGAAGAGACTACATGGTTCCAATGGTTATAGAGGAGACCTCGGTTGTTGCTGCGGCAAGCTACGGCGCGAAAATGGCCAGAAGTAAGGGAGGAATATTTACAAGTAGCACGGAGCCCATAATGATTGGGCAGATACAAGCAGCTAAAATTAAAGATCCATATAGAGCAAGGTTGGCAATATTAGAGAGCAAAGAGGAAATATTGAAAAAAGCTAATGATCAAGACCCAATGCTGGTTTCAGTTGGCGGAGGAGCCAAAGATCTAAGGGTTAAAGTAATTGACACTATTAGGGGGCCGATGGTTATTTCAGAGATTCTGGTTGACTGCAGAGATGCTATGGGTGCAAACGCGGTTAATACTATGTGTGAGGCTGTTGCACCACTGATAGAGAAGATAACCGGGGGCAAAGTTTACCTTAGAATAGTGTCAAACTTGGCAACTGAAAGGCTTGCAAGAGCATGGACTATTGTGGATAAAAACGCTGTTGGAGGAGAGGAGGTTGTTGAAGGTATACTTGAAGCCTACGCTTTCGCAGCCGCGGACCCATATAGGGCTGCAACCCACAATAAGGGCATATTAAACGGTATAATAGCCGTCGCTTTAGCCACATGTAATGATCACAGAGCTATCGAGGCTGGTGCACATGCATATGCTGCTAGGACGGGACGATATATGCCGCTGTCAATTTGGGAGAAGAATGAGGATGGCGATCTAGTCGGCTCAATAGAGTTGCCCATGGCTGTTGGCGTAATTGGAGGGGCCACAAGAGTTCATCCAGCAGCGAAAGTAGCTCTCAAGATTCTAGGCGTCAAATCCGCCCGTGAGCTAAGCGAGGTTATGGCGGCTGTCGGCTTAATTCAAAACCTGGCTGCTTTAAGGGCTCTTGCACATGAGGGTATACAAAGGGGGCATATGGAACTCCACGCTAGGAATATAGCGATAATGGCCGGCGCAACCGGTGACCTAATAGATGTAATTGCTGAACGCATGGTTAGAGAGCGCAGAATTAGGATGGATAGGGCTAAGGAACTGCTGGAAGAACATATAAGGATGAGAAGCGAAGCGTAAATTATCCATCTGCAGCGATTATTCCAAGAGGACTTGAATGGTGACGAACCTATTTTTTCTAGTTTCAGGTGAAAACCCAACCCTTCCCTTCTCCGAAGTTAGGTCCATACTGGAAGCTGAGGGATTTAAGTATCGAGTTCTGGAAGAGTTAACTCAAGTATTAAGGGTTGAAGCCGACGTTAACTGTGCGCAACCCATCAAATTTAGGGCAGCACTAACAAAAGCCTGCTGCTTAGAAATGTTTACTTGCAAGGCAACACATGATGACATATTAGCCAATGTAAGAAAGCTGGATATCGCCAAATTCTTAAACAGTAACGATTCGTTCGCTGTAAGGGTGCAGAGGGTAAGGGAATTTTCCAGGAGCATCAGTTGCTTAACGCTTGAACGGGAAATCGGCGGAATAATGCTTGAAAAAGCTGGGAAAGCAAGAGTTAACTTAAAAGAGCCGAAGAAGACATTTTTCGGAGTATTAACCGACAAAATGTTTCTCTTCGGCTTAAAAATTGCCAGCGTTAATCATAAAGACCTGCTTAAGAGGCAGCCCAGAAAAAGGATCTTCTTCCACCCAGCAGCGATGCCGGCGAAAATTGCCAGATGCATGGTTAACCTTGCGCAATCAAGGCTGGGCGATTTGGTTTTAGATCCATTCTGCGGGGCAGGCGGCTTATTGATTGAGGCTGGCTTAATGGGTTGCCGAATCATGGGCTTCGATATTGATAGACGCATGGTTAAGGGAAGCCTGAAAAACCTTAGGTTCTTCGGCCTAGAGCCAGACGGCTTAGGGGTTGCCGACGCGCGTCGCCCACCAATAAAAAGCGGAGACATTAACCGTATAGTTACCGACCCGCCTTATGGAACAGCATCTTCAACCTTCGGTCTCGCAACAAAGGATTTAATAGAGGGATTCTTCTCAGCCGCTGCTGACATCCTTAAGGATGACGGAAGAATATGCATTGCTGCGCCTAAAACAATTGGGGTCAGCGAAATAGGTATTAAACATGGGTTCAGGCATCTTGAATCGCATTTCATTTATGTTCACAGAAGGCTTACAAGAGAGATTGCGGTCTTTAAGCGAGATTAACAGAGTCCGAGATGATGATGGATGAGTTTAAGAATAATCTTTCTAGGCACATCTGCAAGCATACCGACGAATAATAGATCGCTTCCATCAGTGGTTATCCAGCGTGAGGGCGACGTGCTCATGTTCGACTGCGGCGAGGGAACGCAAAGGCAGATGATTAGGGCTGGAATAGGGCTCAATCGTAAAATGAGGGTTTTCATAACGCATATGCATGGGGATCACGTTTTAGGCCTTCCCGGAATGATTCAGACAATGTCGCTACTAGGCAGGGATAAAAAACTTCAAATTTACGGACCTGATGGAATAAAGGCCTTCATAGATGCGATAATTAACACAGTAAAGTTCTGGCTTGGTTTCCCAATAGAGGTCCATGAGATAGGTGAAGAGCACCCAGCATGCCGGGAGGAAAATTATGAGGTACACTCTGTTTGGGCCGAACACTCAATTCCATCATTAGCCTATGCTTTGATTGAGAAACCCAGACCTGGCAGATTTCATCCGGAGAAGGCTATGGAGCTGGGTGTTCCAAAAGGACCTGCATGGTCGATTCTCCAGAAAGGTATGAACATAAAGCTCCCAAATGGAAGGATAGTTAAACCGGAGGATGTTCTTGGACCCCCGAGACCCGGCAGAAAAATCGTGTATGCCAGCGACACAAGACCGTCGGACAGAATCGTGGAGCTGGCTAGAGGCGCTGATGTTCTGATTCATGAAGCAACCTTCAGCGATGAAATGGTCGATAGAGCCATGGAGGATGGACATTCAACGCCGAGTGAAGCCGCTGAAGTTGCCTTAAAAGCCGGCGTGAAGCTTCTGATCCTAACGCATATAAGCGCAAGATACGGAGACCCGAAAACCCTTTTCGAGCAGGCTAAGAAAATATTCCCAAATGTCCATATACCTAATGATTTGGATAAAATTGAAATTCCGCTTCTGGAATTCTGAAAAAACAAAATCTTAGATGCGGCACAAATCTGCCGCGTTTAAATTTAGAACTATGCTTTTTCAACGAGGTTCTTCAGCATCCTAAGGCTTTCCTCAATATTCTTCTTGGATTCTACAAGAAGTATGCCGTCGTAATTTATCTTTTTTAAGGCTTTTATAAGTCTCAGCCAGTCTATGTTTCCGAAACCTATCCCTAGATGGGAATCATAGTCGCCTAGATTATCATGTAAATGTACATGAACAATCTTTTCTGAAAATCTCTCCAGGAAATCGTATGTCTGTTTGTTTATATTTGAGTGCCCAACATCAAGGGTTAAGCTAAGATTTAAGCCATCTTCGCCTAAATTCTTATAAAACTTTTCGAAGTCGTCAGCTCTCTTCAATAGGAATGGAAACGGATCTGGAACATTTTCTATGGATATTTTTAATCCATGCTGCCCCGCCACTTTAAGAAGGCCGCGAACTGATTCAAGGTTTATTCTCCAGTCCAAACCCGGATATTCGTCGCTTACAGCGCTTTGAAAACCCGGATGGAAAACCCAGTATTTAGGTTTTAGTTGCGCTGATAAAACGATTGATTTCCTGAGGCGCCTCATAATAGCGTGCCTAATTGGCGGCGATGTGGAGGCAATATTTATGTCAGCGAAGGGTGCGTGAACAGTTAAACTTAGATCCCTTGCCTCAACGGCCTTTTTCAGCATGCTTACTCTATGGCTGTTAAGCGCATGAAAACCCTCATCAACGATCTCCACATGCTCAACCTCAATTTTGCTTAAGCGTTTTATAAGCGCCGTGAAGGACTCATTAAGGCAGAAGAGCGTTGATAGACCTGGACGCATAATATCAATCTCCCTTAGGGCTGCTTTACAGTCTTAGGCGCCAACCAGTCTATTAGGCTTTGCGGGTCATCGCATTGAATTTCAACGCTTATGGGCCCGAGGGGCGATTCACCGTAAGGTTGCGAGAATGATATATGCCCAACGTACGCAACTTGCTTGTTTAAATAAAAGGTTATTTTGTTTCCCTGAACCCCCCTCAGAAGAACAATTCTAGCAGCGTCAAGTATACGCTCTTTTCTGAGGAGCTCGTAGAATCTTGCCAGTGATTCTGCCCCTTCAGCTTTTCCGAGCAGTCTTCTGTATCCCTCTTCCTCAACGCTCTGCAAATCAATGTCTCCAAAAACCCTTTGAACGGCAACTCTAACCTTGTTTTCATCCTCAGTCGGGTTTACTTCAACTTCGATTTTAATCTCCACGTTTCCGCCAACCCTACTCATCCTTCATCACTTTTTCCAAGACTCGATTAAGCTCCCTTTTTAAGCGGACTATTGAACTCTCATTAACAATCATGTAGTCAGCTGTCGCTATCACTTCACCTATGCCAACGCTTAGCTCTCTTTGATCACGCATATGAAACGTTTCCCAGCCCTTCGGATCGTCGCTTCTACCTCTTTTAAGAAGCCGCTCAAATCGGGTTTTAGGCGACGCATGAATGGCTATAACCTTAAAGTTCGGGAACTCCCTCCTAAATTCTCTAACTTCATGAAGGCTACGCAGCCCATCAACAATAACAACTGGAGAATCCAATGTTTTAATCTTAGGTATGCATCTTCGCGCTATTGCCTCAGATCCCTCCTCAGACCTGATCTGCAGCATAATATTTCCAAGATTCTCCGGCGTCGGCTCCAGGTTCCTACGTTTAGCTTCAGCTCTAACCTCATCACCCATAATAACAACTGGAAAACCACATCTGTGGAGAATTTCTCTAATAACACCCTTGCCGGCGCCCGGCATGCCAACTAAGCCTATGACGGTTTTCATCATTCCCCATCACTTGAACAATACATTAATTTAATGCTAGTGCAGAATAGAAATAAATTTATTTCCTGGAACCCAAGCCCTCAATTTACTTCATTGGTAATGCTCTTTAATGAACCTACGCCTTCAACCAGAGATCTCCTAATTTCAAAAAGTCACCTTAATGCTTCTCAGCATGAAGATAAATTTATCTTAATGCTTTAATGCTTAATAGTTAGTAGTTTCACGCATCAAATTTGAAAGGGCTGATTGACTGTGGAGCTTATCCGAAGCTTTATTGCCTTTGACATAGAGGATGAAGATACTATTAGGAGCCTAAGTAAGATTCAGAGCATGCTTCTTGAGACAGGTGCTGATCTGAAAATAGTTAAGCCTGAAAACATTCATATAACGGTTAGATTTCTGGGCGAAATATCGTCGGTCATGATTGACAGGGTTTTCGGCGAGATGGAGAAAGTGAACTTTGCACCATTTGATATTGAAATTAAGGGTTTAGGAGCATTCCCGAATTTAAGGCATATAAACGTTGTATGGGCGGGAATAAGAAGAGGCGTAAACGAGCTAAGAAACATATACTATCAGTTGGAGCCTAATCTCGAAAAAATCGGTTTAAGACCGGATGACAAGGGTTTTAGTCCGCATCTAACAATAGCTCGTGTTAGAACTGGTAGAAGGAGAGATTATCTGGCAAAGATTATAAATGATCTTGAAGGATACGAGTTTGGAATTGTTAAGGCAAGATGCTTAAGATTGAAAAAGAGCATTTTGACGCCTCAGGGACCTATATATTCAACATTGAGGGAGGTTTGCCGCTGAATCGTAACCGCGACAACCTAGGCTGACGCTATCCCTAAAGGCGGGCGGAAAACATTATGAATAATGAAACTGCCAGAAAGAATACTGATAAAATCTGGGAGATTTGCAGCGAAGCTCTTAAAAGGGCTGTTCCAAGCGATGAGGAGCGGCGTAAGACTATCGAATTCTCCATGCGTCTTGTTGAACTGCTTAAGTATGAATTGGCGCATGATAATATAGATGCGGTTGTTCAAATTGAAGGTTCAATAGCAAAGGACACTTGGCTTGCCAGCGAAAAGGACATAGATATATTCATACTACTACCTAAAGATTATGGTAAAGAGATATTCATGAGGGTTTTAGAAGCCGCTAAGAGGATCTCCGGAGATAATTACCTGGAGGCTTACGCTGAGCACCCGTATATAGAGGCTTATATTAACGGCTTCACCGTCAACTTCGTCCCATGCTTCAGAATTGAGGGGGCCAGCGAGGCTAAATCTTCAGCTGATAGGACGCCTCTCCATACGCTTTACGTTAAAAGCCATGTGAATGAGGATGTTAAAAACGAGATACGCTTATTAAAACGCTTCATGCATGGAGTAGGAGTCTATGGCGCTGAGATTAAGATTGGAGGGTTCAGCGGATACCTCTGTGAAATCCTAACGTTATATTACGGCTCTTTCATAAGGGTTCTGGAAGCTGCCTCAAAATGGCGCAGGGGCGAGGTCATTGATATAGAGGGACACTATAGAAGTGCTGAAGACGCTAAGAGAATATTTCAGAATGAGCCACTCATAGTTATTGATCCCGTGGACAGAAACCGAAACGTGGCTTCAGCCGTTAGACTTGATAGGCTAAGCGAATTCGTTGTGGCATCCAGATTATTCCTTAAGAAACCAGATATAAAATTCTTCTATCCAAGCGAAATTGAAGCATACTTAGCTGAAGATTTAAAATGCGCAATCAATTCTAGGGGAACAGTCTTCATATTCATTAAGACGGGGACTATTCGAGCTGTTCCAGACATCCTTTGGGGTCAACTATACAGATCTCAGAAGGCATTAGCTAATTTAATTAAGCAGTTTGATTTTGAAATTATGCGCAGCACTGTTTGGAGCGACGAAAAAAGCGCGAGCATATTTATTTTTGAATTACGTTCACGCTTTCTTCCAAACGTTAGAAAGCATATTGGACCACCAGTCGAGAAGATTGAGGACTGCGAAAGATTTCTAGGAAAACATTTGAATTCCCATCTAATCTTATCCGGACCAAGAATTGAGGGCGATAGATTAGTCATTGAAAAGAAGAGGCGCTATACGGATGTTGTCGACCTTCTTATGGATAATCTCAGGAACGGCGGAAAAAACCTAGGTGTTGCAAGCCTAGTTTCTCAGGCGTTTAAAGATTCATTCGAGATTCTTATTAATGACGAGATTAGCAAGTTCTACTCTATGAACAGCGACTTCGCATCCTTCCTGACCAAGTACCTTATGGGCAAGCCTCAGTGGCTATCTTGAAACTTCATCATGTATATAGGATGTTGACTACTTAGGGTACTCATATGATGAATACTATAGTTTCCTTGGAAGATCTTGATGGCGAGAAATATGGCCAAGTGATATGTTACCCTAAATATGACCCCCAGGAGTTTGATAGAAGAGTTAATTGCATGAGGGAACTCGGCATAAAAGCCTTGCACTTCAGAGGCAATAAAACTGTCAGGGAAATTCCTGTTTTAGGTAAAGGCTGCACAAGCATAGTTGTGCTTGCAATTACAAAAGACTCTGAAAAAGCGGCCCTAAAGATTAGTAGAACAGACTCTTATGAGGCTAGAATATCTCATGAAGCCAGAATGCTTCATATTGCTAATAGCATTGAGGTTGGACCTAGACTTCTTGGTTGCAGGAACGGCTTACTTTTAATGGAATATATAGAGGGCAAAAATTTCTCAGAATGGATTATGGGTCTTAGCGGCGACGAAGATGCCCATTCGAGCATCCGGAATGCGTTAAGGGATCTGCTTGAGCAATGCTGGAGGCTTGATGTAATAGGTTTAGATCATGGAGAACTCAGCCGAGCTGACAAGCATATAATTGTTGACGTTAAAGGCAAGATGCGCATAGTAGATTTTGAGTCTGCAAGCGATAAAAGGAGAACCGCAAATGTGACCTCCATAAGTCAATACCTTTTTATTAAAAGCAGAGTTTCAGGATTACTTGTCCAAACGCTTGGGCAAATAGAAGTAAATAAACTTGTTTCAACCCTGAGAACGTATAAAATGAACCATTCAAGGGAGAATTTTATTTTGATCCTAGATATTCTAGGCGTGTAAGCTTCCTTTGCTTACTTGCTTAAATATTTATTTAAAGAGGATGCAGCGTATTTTATGCTTCATAAAAACTTATTTAATGAAGAGGGCAGATGCTGGAACACGATATCGGTTAGATTTCTCTTATTTCACATTTGAGATTTTTGACTATTTCTTCAGCTTTCACTGGATCGACTTTCAGCGTATAGAGCATTCTAGGCGTTCTCAACTTAAGTTTTACAACATCCTTTAACCTTTTTATTGCGCAGTAACTGGCTTTCTCTGATAATTGAACAAAATTTTCCACATCGAAGATCTCAGTCGGCATACCTATGACCCCTTTTAAATGCTCTGCTGAAAAAATAAATTTTAGGCTTAGATAAATGTTTTTTGGTGCTGCTTTAGGACGTGGCAATTAAGACGCGGAATTTAGTGATGTACTGGTTAAGCGTTATCTCGTACTCTCCTCATTTCAAGTCCGCTTTCAAAAAGTGAACGCCGTTCCTTCCCCTTTAGGATCAAAACACCTTACAAAATTGACTAGTCAACGGCTAAACTCTTAAGTTGCCACGTCCCTGCTTTATGCTAGATACGGGCGCAGACAACTTTTTAAAGCCGGTTGTTCTTTAAGCACTAAAAAGATCAAATAAGTACATTTAATAGGGAGCGGCAAAATCGTGGTAGATTTAAATAATGGGCATGAAGATTAATAGAATATAAAATAAAAATGAATAAATGTTTCTTTTCTCTGTTTCACAAATAATTTATAAGGCGTTAACACCTTTTCTTAATGGTGCATTTGAGATGTCTGATTCAGAGAAGATGAATGCTCTTGATTTCGTGATTAATGTTTTGAGGGAACATGAGAAAAACCTAGATCTACTTATAAGTAAACTGGAAGAGATAGTATCCGAGCTTCCAGTAGCGATTAGAGAAATATCTGAAATCAGTGAGAAACCCAAGGAGGAGAAGGCTCCAGCACCAGCAGCGATGGTATGCGAATCTAAGGGAGAAAAGATTTCTAAGGCTCAGGTAAAAATAATATGTGATGACTGGGGCGACTTTAAAGAGGCGTGCCACAGGGCTGAAATTATAGCTTTTCACCAAAATGAAACATTAATCATAAAAGCTCTACAAGGAAACATTATATATGAATATAGGGAGTTTATTCCCATACGTGTTGAAAACATGCGTTGCGGGATTTCTGTTCGATCCCAAACATTCTTAGATCCTGCAGAAGTAAAAAGAGCTATCGCGAGAGAATTAAATGTGCCAGAAAATAAAATCATAAAGGGAGAAATTCAATTTTCAAAGTAATTAATCCTTAAAGTGGTTTGAGAACTTTAGCATTTAAGCCCTCAATTTTAAGTGAGCCGCTTACCTTTTCTCCTGAGAGTATTTCATAATAGTCTTCCTCAAGTGGAACTTGAATTTCTCGATCGCTGTGATTTAACGCAAATATAATTCTGTTACTTGAACCGGTTCTTTCGGTAGCTTCCAGCCCTTCAGTTGGAGGCAATGCAGGTTTAATCCTCACCCTTTCCATTAACCAGTCTAAAATGGCGGAGTATAGAATCTCATCTAGAAACGCTCCGACATATATGGCTAACCCCTCGCCATAATTATTCACTGTCACTGCGGGTTTACCGCTATAAATGCCCGTATTGTAGTAAGCCATTATTTCAGCGCCTTCTCTGGGTAGCAGCATTTCAGCCCAGCATCTTCCTTTGCTGGCAACCTTACGGCTAAGCATGGCTTCGCTCGTTTCAATGCTAATGTTTCCACCATTCGGTAGACCAGTATATTCCTCAACCGTTATTCCAAAAAGATCTGAGAGTAAACCGGGCAATGTAGCGTCAACTATAACATTGTTCCAGTCTTTAGCACCTGTTCTAGGAGCCGCTATCAAAATTCCGCCTTTTTTAACATAGGATTTCAGGTTCTCCTCAACGGTTTTATCCATAAGCATTAGGGAGGGGGCGAAGACAATTTTGTAGCCGGAGAGATCCTCCTTGGCCGGGTCTACAAAGTCGACGGGTAAATTCCTAGAATACAGAACTCTATAGAAATCTAGGGATGGCTCCCAGGAATCTAAACCATAATAGTTTTTTCCACCATATCCAACTTCAAGATCGAAGGCCCAAAGATTATCGTATATGAGCGTAAATGCGACCCCGGATTTAACATTTGTTCCTTCAATGTGCTGCGCGATCTTCCTTAAATCCTCCGATACCTTTTTGATCTCGAGAAATCTTCTCCTAGGAACGCCATCATGGTCCAAGATGCCATGCCAATATTCTTCAGCGCCAAATCTGCATGACCTCCATCTAAAATAGAGAACACCATCAGCGCCTCTAGCGATTGACTGGAGAGTCCAGAGTCTTATTTCACCGGGTTTGGGGGTCGGCGCAGTGTGAATCTTAACAGCGCCGCTTTGCAATTCCATAATCCAGTAAGGCTTCTTTTTTAAGCTACGCATAACATCGTGGGCCATAGCCGATCTGGCATAATCAACGCTTAAGGACCATTTGGGATAATAATCAAATGAAACTATGTCAAGAGGTTCGGCGAGTTTAAAATAGTCCAGCTCTTTATATAAGCCCATGAAGTTATGCGTTACTATTTGATGGGGCGCCATCTTTCTTATCTTATCCACCTGTATTTGCTGGTACCTGATCCATGAGTCGCTTAAAAACCTATGCCAGTCAAGACATAGGCTTGGGCTCTGCATGTCAAGCGGAGGTTTAGGGGGGAAGATCTCATCCCAATCCGCGTACTCCTGACTCCAAAATATGAAGCCGCATGAGGAATTTAGGTTTTCCAAGGACCCATATTTACTTTTCAGCCAGTTCCTAAATGCTCTAACACAATTTTCACAGTAGCATGGATCTATTCCGAACTCGTTGTCAATTTGCCATCCAATAACGTTCGGGTTATCCCTGTAATGTAGGGCTAATGCTTCAACTATTCTTTCGGTATGCGCAACGTAATTGGGATTATTTGGACAGTAGTTTCGCCTAGTTCCCTCAGGGCTTCTTACACCATGATGATCAATTCGCAGAACATCCGGATGCTTCTTAATAATCCAGGGCGGAGGGGCGGCTGTGGGAGTCCCAATTATTACCTTTATGCCCTTACTGGCAAGTATATTTATGGCTTCATCGAGCCATTCAAAATTGTACTCGCCCTCTCTGGGTTCAATTTTGCTCCATGAGAACTCAGCAAGCCTCACGACATTAAAGCCTAACTCACCCATTAATTCCGCATCTTTAGCCCATCTATTTCTAGGCCAGTGCTCCGGATAATAGTCCACACCAAATTTAAGAGATAGAAGGGCCTTAAACATATTAAATCACATAAAATAGTAAAATAAAATTTTTTAAAAGTTTTACTTAAAACCGCGCATAGATTTATATAGCATTTCTCGCTCGGCTTCTATGTTCGAATTCCATTATCGCCCTCGTGATTTCCTTATACATTTGCATATCCGAAACGTTTGCGATGGGTATCTGCGTTCCTTTCTCAACTTCCAGAATTCTATTATATTTTGGGAAGTCAGCATAGCATAGCTGGCTTACATAAAAGTTTCCCCTCTCAATCTCGTACTCAAACGATTTTTCATAAACCTCCAGACAGAGCAGGAAACCATCAACCCAGAAAAGGCGACTCGCACCAAAAGTTATAGCGCAGAAACCAAGATTTGCAAGGTCCCTTCTATCTAAACCTAAAATAGTAACCTTCTTAGTTGGCACAATATTAATCTTCAAGCTAAACACCACCAACAAACCTTAACATACATTCATCTCCAAAATAACTCTTTATTTTTCAGCATACCCCTTAGAGAGAAAATGCGAAGGCTTCGAAGATGATGATTGGCGGGCCCGGAGGGAATTGAACCCTCGACCTTCCCGAAGCGGACTCATCAAATTTCCGGCGCTTTTACGGGTGTCTCCTTTCTGGGAGCGGCTTAAGAGCCTCAGCCCCATTTACGCTAATAGGTTTAGATGGGTCCGCCGCTCTACCTTGCTAAGCTACGGGCCCTCATTTCATTCAAGATATGAGTAAGTTAGCTGGATGATTAATAACTTTTTCTTTTCCCCCACAGGACGTGGTAACTTAAGGATTTTTGAGCTTAAAATAATTATGTGGTTACGTAGGCTAAAACAAAATTTTCTTTGTCGATTCAGTGAAAAGTCAAGATTTCAAGCTTTCCCCAGAATGATAAATAACGTTATTTAAATTCATAATACGGTCTTAGGTTGCCACGTCCCCCACATAGATAATTTATTTTTCTTTCCCTCATAATTCATCTTTGGAAGGAATTGTGAGGGGTTGTGAGATATGGTTGGTGAACTCGTTTTCGTCGGCTTAGGGCTTTATGATCATCTTGATATATCGCTCCGCGGGCTTAGGGAGGTTAGGGATGCGGCTTACATCTTTGCGGAATTCTATACAAGTTTGATGCCAGGCTTTGCGCTTGATGATTTTAGGAAAATTTCTGGTAAAGAGGTGACTGTTGTTTCGAGACGAAACCTAGAAGATGAGGGTGGCAAAGTGATTCTTGAAAGAGCTAGGGATGCAAAGGTTGTTCTCCTAGTTCCTGGAGATCCGCTTATAGCGACGACGCATATAGCCCTAAGATTGAAGGCTGAGAGAGAAGGGATAAAGACTAAGGTGGTTCACGGCGCATCGATAATATCGGCTGTTGTAGGGTTATCCGGGCTTCAGAATTATAGATTCGGCAAGAGCGTGACGATACCCTTTTCCGAAGGCGGACACCTTTCCAAAACGCCGTATTTAGTGGTAGCCGAGAATAAGGCGAGAAATCTGCATACGCTATGCTTTCTAGATGTTAGAGCTGAGGAAAACAAGTATATGACGATAAAAGAGGCTTTGGAAATCTTGCTAACGCTGGAGGAAAATAATAGGCGAGGCGTAATTGCTGGAAAGAAGCTTGCCGTCGGCATTGCTAGAGCGGGCTCAGAGGATGTTATAGTTAAGGCTGATGCAATTAAAGATTTAGTGAATTTCGATTTCGGCAGTCCGCCGCATAGCTTAATTCTCCCAGCTGAAAAACTCCATTTCATGGAGGCTGAAGCCTTGATTGTAATTGCTAATGCTCCTAAATGGGTTATGGAGATGAGCAAATGACGGGGATTAAAGGAGGAGAAAGGGCGTTAAAATACATACTTAAAACGGAGAAAGCTCTCAAAAATCTGAGGATTGTCTACGGTTCTGCCGTTATTGGGGAGACAACCGTAATGAGGATTGTTGATGAAGCTAGAAGGTATTTTGAGGATGCCAAATACTATTTAGAGAGAAAAGAATATGAGGTGAGTTTGGCTTCTATTTCCTATTGTGAGGGACTTTTAGATGCGCTGCGCATGCTAGGGCTGGCTGAGTTTGAATGGTAGGTGCGTAACTATGGATTTTGAGAGGGAAGGTAAGGTTGTGCTGGCCGAGGGAACCTTTGACCTATTGCATTATGGGCATGTCTATTATTTGACAAACGCGAAGAAACTAGGCGGCGAAAAGTCGAAATTGATCGTTATAGTTGCGAGGGATAAAACGGTTGAAAGGTTAAAGGGCAGAAAGCCTATAATCCCTGAGGATCAGCGCAGAGCGATAGTTGAAGCCCTAAAAGTTGTTGATGAAGCAATATTAGGGTATGAGGAAATGGATATTGAGAAGGTTATAGAGAAAGTGAAGCCTGACATAATAGCGTTGGGCTACGATAAAGAGGAGATGGAAAAGAATTTAAAGAGATATTTGGGAGAGAAAAACCTCAACATAGAAGTTGTGAGACTAAATAGGTTTGAGGGAGGGGACATAAGCAGCTCTTCGAAAATAAAGAGGAAGATAGTAGAGGAGTATCGAAGCAACATTCAGCAAAGCTGAAATCTTCATGCATATAAAGTCAGGAAATGAAAGTTTCAATTTAAGCGCGGACTTTTAACATCATTATTATAAAAAATCCTAGCAAAAATAGAGTATGGAACTCTTAAAAGAGGCTAGGTGGGGAAAACATATTAATTGAGTATGGGATTCAGTTAACAACCCAGTAAATCTGAGCATATTAAGAAAGATTATAACGGTTTCACTCCCTTTATCATGCGATGAAGAAGGTGTTATAAATGTCAAAGTTTACTAAGGAATGGGAAGAATCAAGGACTGGGATAAGGTCCATAATCAGGCCTGAAGCCCCATTAAGGCAAAAGATTGAGCTGGCCGCTAGGCGTGTTGAGACGCAGATTCAATACTTGAATGGCGCCGTACAGCTGCTAACTCAGAGAGATAAGGCATTATTCTCAAAAATCGTCGATGCCTATTCTAGACATGACATGCAGAGGGCAAACGTGTATGCAAATGAGCTGGCTGAGCTTAGGAAGATGGCTAATTTCATGATGAACGCTGAGCTAGCCCTTGAAAGGGTTGCCTTAAGGCTTAGAACGGTAACCCAGCTTGGCAATGTGGCAGCCACCCTAGCTCCAATATCAAAGGTTTTACAGAACGTACGCACTGGCGTAGCAGGCATCTTTCCAGGTGCTGAACGTGAACTTAGCGAGATAGGCATACTGCTTGACGAGATAATGATTGAGGCAAGTCAGACAACAGGCATGACGCCGGACTTTGAGGTTGCCAGCGAGGAAGCCCAGAAGATCCTTAATGAAGCAGCCCTAGTAGCCGAGCAGAGAATGAAAGAGAAATTCCCAGAATTGCCAGCCCTGAGGGCCCCAACCGAAGAGATTGGACAGTATAAATAGAATCCCCATTTAAGGAGCCCCTCCTTTATTTTTATCCTCTAATAAAGTCCTATTGTAAGATAGTAAAAGCGCTTTAAGCGAAAAAGGCAATATGCTGTTCCGTTATCCATTATTTACTTAAATCTCTCTTTTGCCCATACTGATTAGGACGGTTCATATTCTTTTTCCATTTTTCAAGAAATAAATGATCCACATCGATTTCAATTCCTTGAGTTTTCTCAACTAGCCCGATGAAATCTAAGATGTAGAATATTGCATCGATTAGTTCTTCGCTGATGATAAGCCAGTCTTCGCCTTTCTTGTAGGAATCCGCTGCCTCACCGAGCTCAACAAAGGCCCAGAGAATCTTCTGCGTTAAAGCCGATTCATCGTTTGGAAAACCCTTTGTCTCAACAAGTTCCCTGACGAGTTTTTTAGCCTCGTTAAATGTGCATTTCTCCATTATTTCCTTGCCTCCGACATGTTTACAATCATTTGAGGCGGTTTGATTTTAAATGATCCCCATTGGCTTCTTGAGGAATTCAAATATTTCCTCAAGCTCCTTAAGTTTACTCTTTAACATTGTTAATCTGTTCTGGAGTGGACTGCAGATTTTAATGTATTCCTCCTCGCTGATTTCGCCAAGGTTGTAGGCGACTGTAATTCTCTCAATTTCCACGTTTATTTTCTTAATTTCTTCTTGTATTTGCTCCGAGTAGGGTTCTAAACCTATCGTTACGGATCTTAGGGTTTTGAATTTTTCGTCAAGCATACCTAAATATTTCTGCCTAAACTCGTTGTATATTTCCTCAGTAAGCTTGCCCTTCTGAGACTCCAGAATCCTAAGTTTTTTGCTGAAATCTTTTATCTGTTCAATTATGCTTCTTATTTCATCCAGAATTTCATCCACAGTCTTCTGCTTTTTAGGCGCCTCCCTCACGATCTTCATTTTCAGCTGCATATCTCGCCACGTGGAAAAACCAATCATGTGAGCTTCTAAATCACGAAGTACTCGTCTTATCTGCTCATACTCTCTGTAGGATGCGGAAACCTCTATCGTTAATGTCAAGATTTCCTTATCCCTTACGCCCTTCAACTCGCAGGGTATAAAAACTCTTTGACCTGAACCCATGGCGACAAATGATACGTCAAATGATCCGTCCCCGCGTATCTCTCCCTTAATTGAGTGCTGATCTATTAGAGACTGCGGAATCTTTCCAAGGGTTTCTTTAACATAGTTGTACAGCAATTCGCTATTCTGAACAGTTTCCCTTATGGGCAGCGTGAAAATAACCTTGTCTCCTTCAGTTATTAATTCACCTAGCAATTCACGGGTTTTCACTCTGCCCATTAGGCTTAAGCCCTGAGCCCTCATTGAGGGGATGTAGCCTCCGAGGAAGACCATTATAACCCCTGTGAAGAGAGCTACGAAGACTGTGAATACAGACCAGTTTGCGTAGGATGCTGGAAATGCTCCTCCGAATAGCGATGCTAAATGAGATATTAATATCACCAGAATGTAGCTTCCGAAGAAGCCTATAAATGTGCCCATTAGCCCAAAAAGCAACGTTTCAATTATGAATGTGAGAAAAGTATTCTTAGGATCTAATCCTAAAGTTGCCAGCGTAAACAGCTCCCTTCTTCTCTCCTCATAAATTGATGCCATGGTTACGTACATCATTAAACCTGCTATAGATAATGGAATAAGATATGGAATGAAGCCAACTATCGAGATTTCAAGAGACCATGTTACTAAAGCAGCCAAACCATTCTTGTTTGCCACAACCGGAACCCCAAGTGAGTAAGCGACCTCCCTAGCAATATCCGCCGGATCAAAATTCTGCGCCATGATAACCGTGATCTCAGAGATTGCGACAGAGGGATCTTTTACCGAGCCTATTGGTAATAAAACGGTGGTAAATGCAAGAGATGCTTGTGCCGGGCCATGATTTTTTTCGAATAGAAGTGTCCCATCTAACCTCTCAAACTCAAGCAATTGCGACTGGTCAAACTTGCCAACTACACGAAATGAGCCTAAACTTCTAGATCCGAGATGTTCAGCGCCCATTCCTGTTATTGGCATTAGGGTTTCGTCCACTTTGAGCGTTACATACTCTCCGATTGCAACATCGTAGCTGGTTGGCAAAAGGATAACTTTTTCACCAGCAGAGAATTCTTTCCAAAAGCCCCTAACATACCTGGAGAGGTTATAGTATTCATCCATAAATGCTGGGTCAATAAGGATTACATTAACGATCTGCGGGCTTTCCTCAGCGATCTGAATGAGGCTGATTCGGGAGATCATATTTTCTCCGGAATAATCTAATCTTTTAACGGTTTCCATGTAACTTACATTTTTACACCACTCCTGTTTTTCAATCCATTCCACATCGTATTTACTTAATCCGGTTGAGTAGGGATCAGCCTCTAAGATTATACATGAGATGCTTGTGCCGGGCCATGATTTTTTTATTCTTGTCTCCCTTGCCACCGAAATATTTATGAAAAGTATAGAGGATGAAACAACGATTATTATGGTGACTAGGGTTAATATTGTTCGGAATGGTCTTCTTTTGAAGCTCCTTATGCCCAATTGGACTGCCAGATCGGCTATTGAACCCCTCCTCAACGAAGCCAGTGTCATAAGGAGGTATATAAACGCGCTAATCACGAAGGCCCCGATAAGAACCGTGAGGGCGTCTATTGTGGGAACCGGTGCATTAGTTGCCTTTTCAATTATCATGGCACACGCTATTTTCGACGCAGGATTAGTGAAAGAAAATGTTAGTACTAGGGATGCAAATAATATAGTTTTAATTGCCAGTCTCTTTTTGTTCTCAGTAGGCTCTTCAAATATGAAGTTCGAGAATATTGAGGCCATGCCATAAGCAAGAAGCCCTACGCTCACAGCGCTTACAATTGCAGATATCTTTAAGTTTGACAACCATCTTTTCAGATCCGCAGCTCTGCTGTTAAAAAGCCTCATTCCGTTAAGAGCAGCGTTATATTCTTTCCTCCGATAGAAATCTAAAGATCTTTTAATTAGGTTTTCAAGGGCTCCTTGTTCCTCAATTTCTCGGATAAGGAGGAGACCTGTGGAGCTAAACCAATCTATTTCTTTATCAATCGAACTGATTTCCTTCTCTCTGTAGAATTTAGCTGCGTAATACATCCAGTTTATGAAGGAAGTATTTTCATCTATTAAAATTCTAAGTGATGGGTATGGATGTTTCACAGCGTCTACAGGCGCTATTTGTATCTCATAATTCAATGGGACTAGGTAATAGCTTTCATAAATGTTCTTTTCCGTATATCCGGAAGATATCTTTATAGCTGGCTTAACGGAGATTATTGACCGCTCACCGGTAACTGGGTCACTATCCGAGATGTTGACCACCTTGCTTTTAAGAGCCCAGCAATTAACCTTAAAGAAAACGTCTTCACCTATGTTTTCCTGGTTTATCCTAATCTGCAGGTTCGTGTATCTTACCTGATTAGAAGTGTAGACTGCTGCAAATCGAATTTCTTCAAGAAAGATATCGTTAACTTTTATTAGCGTATAGTTATTGGTTATTGTCAACTGCGTTAATCTTGGTGGAGCGAGCGAGGACTTATTAATGAATTCTCCTAGGAAAATCGTGATTCCACCGTAGTCATTAGTTAAGCTGGGACCTCCTTGCAGATCCCCCCAGACGCTAGATATCGTAGCTGATATTGAGACGTTATTTATTGGAATATCCGTCCCATATTCTCTTAAATAAAGCATCAACCAAACCTTAACGTTTCCGTTGTAACCTTCAGTTTCATAGGAGAATGTTGCAAGCAGCATTAAAGAAAGTAGTGTTAGAATAGCTAGTGATTTAATATTGCACTTACTGCTTTTCATCTTCCCCTTCTACCACCTAATTCCATGAGTTTCGCTTCATATTCATCCTTTAATTTTCTGTATATTTTATATTCCACTAAGCCGCTACTGTACATTGATTCCAACCTCATCAGCATATTTCTGTAGCGTTTGTATTCCAAAGGCTTTCTAAGCTTATTACGCTCTAACAATAAAGATAGCACGGATAATGGGAGAGAAATTAAGAAAATGAGGGCCCAGACATTAAACTGAATGTTACATCGGATTAAGACCGCTGTTTCACCTCCCAAGCCGCCGCCAGCCAAAGCCGCTGTTGATTTTCCAGAGTATATTCCGCTGGAAGCTGAGATTTCATAAGTGCCGGAAGGAAGCAACAGCGATGCTAACCCGTTTTCGTCAGCTTCCAATTCTTTTATGAGCTCACCATATATGTTATATCTGCCCAAACCCATCTTTCTCACGAATACCTTCGACCGTGGAAGAGGTTTATTGCTTAAGTCAACAACTCTGACGGTAACCTCAAATACTGAAGATTTTAAAGTGAAACTGTTGCTCGCCCCAGCGTTTATGATCCCGGAGTAGACTTCTGCGTTCATCCAGTCTACAAAGATCGTGTAATTATCTACGTAAACACTATTGATCCGAATGCATCCATCTTGATCAGTATAACCTTTCAGGACTATATTTCCAGCGCTGTCTTGCAGAATAACTGTTGCGTTGGAAAGCGGGCGCTCTCTAAGCGTTGACGTAACAATTTTTATCTCTAGACTTGTTTTGCGGCATTCCATGACTAGGCGTTCAGATTTGGTAACATGCACTATTTTCTCCCCTATTATTTTGCTGCTTTCAACTACAATTTTGTAGGTTCCATTCCAAACATTATTGAAGGTAACTGAGCCATTTACATCTGTCTTAGCTGAGTTTACTAAAGACCACTCGCTGGTTGTAGAGCCAGCAATGTTGGTCGGCAAGATATTTGCTCGCCCGTAGAGGAGAACTATTGCCCCAGATACGTATCTATTCTCCTTGTCGATACATGTAATTTGCAATGTATAGGACCATGTTTTAATAGGTATAATGCCAGCATTATTGACGTACAAATGTTGATAACCAACAATTCTGCCACCGCTTTCAACTATAACAGCGTAGGATTTTTCCTCCAGTTGCAAATCTAAGTGCCCAGTGCTGTTTGACATCCCGCTTAGAATTAAATTGCCATTTATATCATATATGGAAACATTTAGCCCTCCTAGGTGTAAAGTTTCGTCCCAGTTGGTTATCAGTAAGGTCACGTTGTATATCGCTGCGCTAGAATTTTCAGAAATTCTCATCAAATTTTGATTAGGGGAGGAGATCTCGCCTGATTGAAAAATTGAAAAATCTTCTCCCAGAACTAGATAGGTTGAAAAACCTATATAAAATATTAACATGCTTAATAGATATAGCGATGAATATTTAGTCACCATATTTCCCTCAGCAGTTCGCTGGATCTAAATATTTTTAAATCTATATCGTCAATATAATTTCTGATTTCCGAGATTTCCTTTTCCATCTTTCTTAGAGAACTCTGTAAAACGCTTATTTTTGATTCATATATGTTTCTGTCTATCTCCCCAACCGCGAATCTCACCTCAACCTCTTTAATATCATCCCTTATCTGCGAGGCTTGCAATTCCAGGTCCATTATTTTTCCAATTTTATCTCTTCTCATCGACGCCCACCTATCAGATAGAGCGGATAAACGCTGCTGACAGATCATTTTGGCTTCCTCAATCTCCTTTGAGGGAGACGCTCTTTCTCTAACTATTAACAGATAACGCTCAATAAGAGATAGCTCCTCCTCGAAGGTTAGGGAAGATAAAGCTTCATCTATCCTATTTATTATTTCTTGCCATCTACGTGTCGGCGAGTAAACTTCTCTATAATAGAGATCTTCTCTGAAAATGTTACGGGAAATCTCGTCGATTTGCTCCTCAA
>CALKGV010000012.1 GCA_938091805.1 uncultured archaeon
GTGGGAGTTCTCTCTCAGATGATTTTGGAGGTGATCTGTGTCGTGATGTTCCGAGAGAGGACTCCCATGCATATCATCCTATATTGTGTTTATTTGGTTTTTGAGGGTTTGAGTTTTAGGGCTGCTTCCAGGGCTTTAGAGTTTTTCACCCGTAGGAGCCATGTCTCGATATGGCGTTGGGTTCAGAAGCTTCCGCCTCTGGAACGCCTCTTCCTGGCTAGGAGGGCCCGCTGCTTCCTCGTCGATGAGATCATGGTGAGGGTGGGTGAGGTTGAGGGCTGGATATGGGTTGCCTACGAGCCCCATCAACGCCGTTTCCTTGGCCTATGGTTCAGCTGGCTCAGGAGCAGCATGACGGCTTAAGCCTTCCTAAGACAGCTTATCAAGCGTTATGGTCGGCACCCAGTATACACAGACGGGGCATCATGGTACCCTGAAGCATGCCGATCCTTAGGCCTGGAGCATAGGCTCCTAAAAGGTGAGTATCGGAGCCTGATTGAGAGAGCTGTCCAGACGGTTAAGTACAGGACTGAGAACTTCGACGACAACTACCCATGCGGGAAGCGGGGATGCAGCCTGGATCACGTGAAGAACTGGCTCAAACTCCCAACCTACACAAACAACCAGAATACCTAAAACTCATAGGCCTAATCAAGGAGGTGATCAGCTTAAAAGTAACAGAGCTAAGAATCCCATGAATATATAAGAGTCCCCAATATTCGATAATTTTATTGGTGAAATTGACAATGGTTAAAATATGCTTCTGGAAGATGCATGGTTTAGGAAATGATTACATTTTAATTGACAATAGGGATGGCGTGTTAAGCGAAGAAGCTTTGGGCCCCCTAGCTAATAAGCTTTGTAAAAGAAGATTTTCAATCGGAGCCGATGGGCTTCTGCTCCTTTATAATTCAACTGTTGCAGATGTTAGAATGAGAATATTCAATGCTGATGGAAGCGAAGCGGAAATGTGCGGGAATGGGATAAGATGCCTCGCAAAATACTGCTACCAAAACGGTGTGGTTGCAAAGAGCATCTTCCAAATAGAGACTTTGGCCGGCATTAAGAAGGTCTGGTTGGAAACTGCTAACGGAAAGGTTGAATCCGTAACCGTAGATATGGGCAGTCCCATCTTTGATAGGGTGAGGATACCAGTTGTTGGTGAAGGCGAATTCATAGATGGAGAACTTAATGTTGATGATAGGGTTTTCAAAGCAACATGTCTATCAGTCGGTAACCCGCACTGCGTAATCTTCGTTGATGATGTTGAGAAATTCCCAGTTGAACATTATGGTCCTAAAATCGAGAGACACCCTATATTTCCGAAGAGAACTAATGTCGAATTTGTTCAGGTTGTCAAAAAGGACATTTTAAAGGTGAGAGTTTGGGAAAGAGGCGTTGGCGAAACACTTGCATGCGGAACCGGCGCATGCGCAAGCGTCGCAGCTGGAAGCGTAATTGGAAAAACAGACCGAGAATGCACGGTTCAGCTTTTAGGTGGAGATCTTAAAGTAAAATATGAGAAAGATAACGGAATATTTTTAACTGGACCAGCCGAAATTGTGTATAAGGGCCTAATTGAGTTGGAGGACTTGGTATGAGCTTTCAGCTTGCCGAGAGGGTTAAAAGACTACCGCCATATCTGTTTGCTGAGCTTGAAAAAATAATAAATGAGAAGAAGAAAGAAGGTGCCGATCTAATATCCCTGAGCATAGGCGACCCTGATCTTCCTCCGCCGCCATCCATTCTCGAAGCATTAAGAGAGGAAAGCTCAAATCCAAAGAACCACAATTACTCCTTTAGTCAAGGCGAACCGTTTTTCAGGGAAGCTATTGCAGAATGGTATAAGAAACGATTCAAAGTTGACTTGGATCCGAAAAGCGAGGTTGTAGCATTGATCGGGTCTAAAGAGGGTATAGCGAACTTTTCACGGGCCTTCGTCAACCCAGGCGATAGAGTTCTGGTTCCGGATCCAGCCTATCCGGTGTATGCTGTTGGCAGCGTGATGCTGAGTGAGGGTGTGCCTGTCACAATGCCGCTGCTTGAGGAAAACGGTTTTAAACCGGATTTAGATTCGCTTAATCTTGACGGTGTAAAAATGATTTTTCTGAACTACCCAAATAATCCAACTAGCAGCGTTATTAGCAGGGAGGAGCTCAGAGCCATAGTTGATCTTGCTAAGGAGAAGAAGGTTATCGTCTGCTACGATAATGCCTACTCGGAAATAACGTTTGATGGTTACAAGGCGCCGAGCATACTTGAAATCGATGGCGCTAAGGACATAGCTATAGAATTTCATTCATGCTCAAAAACATTCAATATGACCGGTGACAGAATAGGTTTTGCCGTTGGAAATAGCGAGCTAATAGGCGGATTAACGAAGGTTAAATCGCAGATAGACTCGGGGCCGCCGGTTTACGTACAAAAAGTGGCTGCAAAAGCGCTGGAGATGTACGTTAACGGGGAACCCCCGGAATACATTAAATGGGTTAATAGCGTATACGCTGAGAGAAGAGATGTGCTGCTCAAGGGTTTAGAAACGGCCGGTTTTAAGGCTAAAAAGCCATTGGCAACGTTCTATATTTGGGCTAAATGCGGAGGCGAATCAATAAAGGTCGCCTCAAAATTCCTAGAGGTAGATGTGGTAGTGACGCCTGGGGTAGGTTTCGGAAAATATGGGGAGGGATACTTAAGGTTCTCAATAACGCAGCCGAAAGAGCGGATAGAAGAAGCTTGCAGAAGAATTGAGAGGATATGGGCTTAAAGACGCATGCGATGAGATAGATTCGAGAGATTAAAAATAAAAGCATTTATCCCGGTCAAGTAATGTAATCTCCTTTTGGAAGGAATAGTCTTGAAGCGATATGATGCAATAATTGTTGGCGCAGGTCCTGCTGGCATATTCTCAGCTCTTGAGTTGGCAAATAAAACGGACTTGAAGATTTTGATGCTTGAGAAAGGCCCAGATATCGATAAGCGCAAATGCCCGGCTGCTAGGGGTTTGGGCTGCGTGAACTGTGAGCCGTGTTCTTTGCTCTCCGGTTGGGGCGGGGCTGGTGCATTCAGCGATGGCAAGTTAACGATATCTACGTCGGTTGGTGGATGGCTAAATGAGTATGTTGGCGAAGAGAATCTTTTGAAATTGATAGAATATGTTGACAGCGTATACGCGAGGTATGGCGGCGCGCTGAAAATTTACGGTGAAGACATTGATGAGGTAGAGAGGATAGAGAGGAAAGCCGCCCTCGCAGGCCTTGTACTGGTCAAACAGAAGATCCGCCATCTGGGGACAGAGAAATGCCTAGAGGTTCTTCAAAAGATGCGCCGTAGCCTCAACAACAATGTTGAGATTATAACGAGAGCCGAAGTTAAAAGCCTACTTGTAAAGAATGGGAGGGCTGAGGGTGTTGAAACAGTTGATGGTGAAAAAATCTATGGAAAATACATTATTGTTGCGCCTGGCAGAAGCGGCGCTGAATGGCTTAAGAGCGAATCGCAGTCTTTAGGCCTGAAAACCCTTAATAATCCGGTTGATGTCGGTGTCAGAGTCGAGGTCTTAGCAACAACGATGGAGGAACTCACAAACATATTGTATGAGCCGAAATTTATATATTATTCAAAAGCCTTCGACGATCAGGTTAGAACCTTCTGCGTTAATCCATATGGGGAAGTGATCACTGAATCATACGGCGGCGTTATCAGCGTTAATGGTCAAAGCTACGCTGAGAGGAAAACCGAGAACACAAACTTTGCTATACTGGTCAGCACTTCCTTCACTTATCCTTTTAGAGAACCAATCGCCTATGGTGAGTATATTGCTAGACTGGCAAATCTGCTCAGCGGCGGAGTTATAATACAGCGTTTAGGAGACCTAGAGATTGGCAGAAGATCCACTGAGGATAGGATAGGTCGAAGCGTAGTTAAGCCGACGCTGAAGGTTGCTACCCCCGGAGACCTCAGCTTTGTTCTGCCCTACAGATATTTAATGGACATTAGGGAAATGATCGAAGCGCTCGATAAGGTTGCGCCTGGAATACATTCAAAACATACGCTACTATATGGTGTAGAGGTAAAGTTCTATTCCTCAAGGCTGGAGCTGAATGAGCATTTGGAAACAAGAGTCAAAAACCTCTTCACTATAGGGGATGGAGCCGGGGTAACCCGTGGGCTAATTCAGGCGAGCGCAAGCGGCGTCATAGTGGCTGAGGAAATAATTCGCAGAGAAAAGGAGCATGTGAAAAAGTCGAGTGATTAAAGATTGGCAAGACCGCTGTTTCCCGAAACTTAAAAGATTAGTGGCAAAATAGCATAAACTTTAGCTGCTGAGATTATCCCGTCGACTGTAACATATTCATTTGGAGCGTGAGCTAAGGCTTCTATGCCCGCGCCGAAACCTAAGCATGGGATTCCCAAAGCCTTTTTTATTGGCACAGCGTCGGTTGCACCCATTAATATTTTCGGTTTTGGCTTAAAGCCGGTTGATATCTCAACGGCTTTTCTTAGACTTAGCGTAAAGTCTGAATCCCACCGTTCATAGTATCCATCTTCTAAACCTGTAATCTCCGCTTCTATGCCCTTTATCTTTAATTCCCCGAGTAAATCACGTATTTTTTCAGCAACATTTCTTGGGTTAACTCCAGGAGTTACCCTTATATCAAAGTAGGACTCAGCGTAATCTGGAATAACGTTCACTTTTATTCCCCCATTTATCATAGTTAGACTTATTGTTGGATGATTGAAAGCTCCCTTTATAGCGTCCGCCTGATCGGCTGTTAACTTTTCATCCCTCAAAAAATATTCTATGCTTTCTTTAATTAAGCGCTCTATGTCGGTTGGAAGATCCAGGGTGTAACCGCCTACTTTTTTCACTTGCTCTATAGCCAGCAACAGATTATCTATCGCATTGTCGCCATAAAATGGCATACTTCCATGCGCAGCTTTACCGGTTGCCCTAAGCCGAAGGCGTAAATAGCCCTTGCAGCCAGCGTCTATGTAAGGCTCCTCCTTGGGGTTTCTGCTCAATGAGTCCCCTATTAGACATGCGTCCCCACGTAGATATCCCTCATTAACAAGCCAGCGCGTTCCATCCGGCGAGCCAACCTCCTCATCGCATGTAAACCATAAGTCTAAAGCGGCGTGCTCTGCATCATCAACTTCGCTTAAGACCTTGGCGGCAACCATGGCAGCGGCGCATGAACCCTTCATGTCACTTGCCCCCCTACCATAAATTTTTCCATCTGAAAGCACGGCGCTGAATGGGTTGTGAATCCAATTCTCATACAAGCCGGCTGGAACGACATCTAGGTGACCTAGCCATACTATGGTTCTATCCGATTTTCCAGGAACATTAACATGAACATTGACTTTCCCCTCTTCTCTGGTGTAGAATGAGACTTTTAAACCAGCATTCTCAAAATATGATCTTATGTATTCCGCGCACTCCAACGTGTTACTTGGCGGTGAAATTGTTTGGAAACTTATGAGTTTGGAGGCAACAAAGATAAGTTCATTTTTTAAATCTTCAATCTTACCTAAAACCCGATCGATTAATGATGACAGAGGTAACCCCCCTTTAGGTTACAATCTCCCTTAGTCTTCCAACCTCAACAGCATATTTAATCTCGAGCATTGGCAGATCCATCGGGGCCTCAATCCTATCAACATTGAACCTTCTAAGCATCTCACGATACTTCAGCGTTAGTCTACGCATCTCTGGAGATGTGGGACCGATGCATGGGCTTCCGGGTACTCTTGGGCTCACATCAAAGATGTAAAAGGCCAGTCTTTTCTGCTCCGGATCATCTTGATCGTATGCGACTGCACCCTGCAGGGCAAATAAGCCGATCATTCCCGGCGGATATTCCTCCTCACATACTCTTCTAAATCTCTCAGCAGCATCATATACTAAGGGTTTCTGAGACTCCCTCATCGTCAACCCATAATGACCTATCTCCTCATTCTTAATCGGAATGTTCAGCATCAGTTGATCTCTGGCTGGCAGGCTCAGCACTCCATGAAGGTTAGTTTGTTTCCTATCGTCAAATCCAAGGAAGTCAAAGTCTCCAAGAGAATCTTTTAATGCCCAGCCTTGGAAGTTAGCGTTAAATTTTTGCCCCAGCACATACTCTTCTATCCTTGCCTTTTTTAGTCCCTCCTCATCTATAACATCCTTATTAATGAGCTCCTCAGATTTCCTGTAATAATCCTCTGGTGATGAAGCATAGAAGAACGCTCTCTCTAACGGCTTCTTCTTCTGCTGAACCTTGACTATCACAAGTCTATCTATGTCCTCAGGTCTATCAAACTTCTTCGGTATTTTTATTCCAGCCTTCTCTAGAAGCCAATACTGATTTCTAGGCGCGTCTCTCTCCTCCGCCCTGAGAAGGAAGCGGTTTCCATACATCGGGATAATAAATTTTTCTTCGATATTTTCATACCCGATGTAAACGGAAAATGATCTGTTAGGAACAAATATCGTGTTCAGATCTAGCAGATCCTTCTGAATATCATCTCTAATAATATCTGAAAATTTATTTAGAAGAATTACGTGATCGAAGAGATGCCTGTTATATCTGGCATAGAGTTCCTCCCTGCCCTTCTGGCAAATAACTGCCGTTGAAAAGCCAAAGGCCTTAGCTGATGTGCCTACCTCCTCAGCCGAATGCGAACCTAAAACGCCGATGGTGATGTTTTCCAGGTCATACTCTGAAACTATCTTCTGTATTTCGTCCCTCTTAATTGTCAAGCGTATCACCGCAAGAATATAGTCTCTCACCCCAATATTTCTTTTAGCCTACCCTGCTCTATAGCTTCCTTTATCTCTAGGGCTATTCTCCTACCGGTGCTCATCGGCTTTCCATGCTTTATAAGCGCATATGGCGATGTCTCCATGAAGACATTTGTGCCAGCAACAATTCTTGCCGATATCTCAAAAACATAAAACTTTAGGTCCGGAGTTACAACTGTTTCTAGGCAGAATGGCCCATATATTCCCGGGCTGCATAATTCTCTTGATGCTTCAACAATTCTATGGCCCATTCTGAAAACCTCTGGCAGAAGCGACTCGCGGAGCATCAGCGGAAAGTTGCCAACAATAGTGTATGTTACATGTAGGTCGCGCTGCAGATTGTGCGGGATCCTGCCAATTCCATCAACATTAGATTCGTAGCGCCTATCAAAACCCATTAGTTCAAGCTCGCTCCGCATTACCGAGTGGAAATAATGTATGTAAACCGGTATTCCAATAATGTATTCTTGTATTATATATTCTTTTGCCGAACCTATTTTGCGCTTAAATTCCTGCTCATTTCTGGCTAGAAAGTAGCCCTGACCGCCCCTTGCACCATAAAACTTCACTATGACCAAACCGTCTATATCCGCTGGATCATTGTAGATCTTAGGCAGATTAAGCCCTGCTTTCCGCAACCACTCCCTCTGCCTATCCCTATCGCTTTCCCATGAAAGTATTTTCCTATTGCCATAGTAAAGAACCCTCATATCCTCAATTGTTTTAAGATCAACATAAGCTACAAGCGATGCGTGGGGGATCAAGATGGCATTAAGCTTTAAGAGGTCATCCTCAACCGTATGAAAATCCTTGTAGGATGATATTTCAATAATCTCATCAGCCACCTTAAAATGCTGGTATATGAACGTGTGGTCTTTTATGCAGATGGCAATCGTCTTAAAACCTTCATCTTTTGCCCCCCTCAATATTTGGAGCGCCGAGTGGCTTCCAACAGTTGCTATAGCGTAATCCATGCCGTCCTCACCAGCAAACTATTACTGCTCTAGATTCTATGAAATCCCCCAAATATATGAATATTAGTTTTCAGCTCTTATCTGCCTTAATGCAAAAGCAGGCCAATAACACTTATGAGTAGTACCAGTATTTTTCATCCGTTACTCGAGAAGCCTCAATAAGTTCGAATGAACTGAAAGTCAACAAATGCGGTGTTCATTTGACCACCATATTAAATCTGCTTCTGAGAATGAGGAGAAGATGCTTTTCCTGATGAGCTTCTTACCAGCCATCCTAACCTGCCCCTCCTCCCTAGGCATTTTGAATTAAGGGCGAAAACTCACTCATTGCGGTCGTCAGATTCAGAAAAATTTTCCGCTCAAGCCCTTAATTGAAATAATTACTTATTAGTTTTTCTATGAGGTTTAGGATAGATGATCAGAAATGCAAGGCTTAAATTGGGCTTCAATTAGACTTTTTCTCGTGAATTACTGCTCAATCAGAGATATGAGGCTGATTTCAGGCGTATCAGGGGCCTCATGAACGACGCAATGTTCTTCAGAAGCATAGATGAAATAAGTGGCGAAAACCATATGGAAACACGAAAAATATATGTAAATGAATATTTATGCTGGCGCTACAATATATCTTTGAAGGAAGATGAATATCCATGATGGTTGGCATCGTTGGGAAGCCTAATGTTGGTAAATCAACATTTTTTAGCGCTGCAACCCTCGCAATGGTTGAGATTGCAAGCTACCCATTCACAACTATAAAGCCGAATAGAGGCATCGGATACTTTAGAACACAGTGTGTATGTAAAGAATTCAATGTAAAAGATAACCCTGTTAACTCGGTATGCGTAGACGGCGTAAGATTGATTCCGGTTGAACTGATAGACTGCGCTGGGCTTGTTCCAGACGCTTGGCAAGGAAGAGGGCTTGGAAATCAATTTCTTGATGAAATAAGGAAGGCTGATGCTCTGATCCATGTGGTTGATGCGTCAGGTTCGACAGACATTGAGGGCAGAGCGGTGAAGCCGGGGATGCATGATCCCCTAGAGGATGTGAAGTTTCTCGAGAAAGAGCTTACAATGTGGTTTGCGCAGATCATAAAAAGAGAATGGCCTAGAATTGCAAGAACAGTTGAGGCAGGGGGTTCGGATCTTTATTCGCTTCTTGAAGATAGACTAAGTGGACTTGCGGTGAGAAGAAAACATATAATTGAGGCCCTGAAAATTACGGAGCTTAGCGCTGATAAACCCACAAGATGGAGTGAGGAGGATTTCATCAGATTTGTCGATGCATTAAGAAGGTCCTCAAAGCCCATGATTATCGCCGCAAACAAAATGGATCTGCCATTCGCTGAGGAGAACTTTAAGAGGCTTAAGGAAACAGGTTATCTGGTTATCCCATGCTGCGCTGAGGCCGAGCTGGCCTTAAGGAGGGCTGCTGAAAAGGATTTGATAAAATACGTGCCGGGTAATTCAGAGTTCGAAATTACAGCCTTATCGGGGATAACTGATAGGCAGAAGGATGCTTTAAATGCGATAAGAGAGAAAATTTTGCGCAGATACGGATCGACGGGGGTTCAGGAGGCGATAAACGTGGCCTTCAGAGACCTCTTAAACATGATAGTAGTTTATCCAGTTGAAGACCCGGAGAAACTCACAGATCATTATGGAAGGGTTCTGCCAGAGGCTAGAATTGTGCCAAAGACAACCACAGCGCGGGAGCTGGCCTATATGATTCACACCGAGCTAGGTGAGAGCTTCATATATGCGGTGGACGCCCGAACTAAAAGGAGGCTTGGAGAGGGATACGTGCTTAAAGACAAGGATGTTATATCTATTGTAAGCGCCAGAAAAAGAGCTTAGGCATGATCTACTAAGGTTTAGCGCATTTATTTACCAAATCTTCTTTTACGCTTCTGATATGTTCTGACCGCTCTTAAGAGATCTATGCGCCTAAATTCAGGCCAGTAAACGTCTAGAAAGCACAGTTCGCTATAGGCTGATTGATAAAGCAAGAAACCGCTTAACCGTTCTTCCCCTGAAGTTCTTATAATTAGGTCCGGATCCTGCTTAGGTAGGAAAGCAGTGTATAAATGCTGCTCAAATATTTTTTCATTAACATCTTCCGGCAAGAGTTCTCCCTCAGCAACTTTCTGAGCGATTTTTCTTGCAGCGTCAACTATCTCCGCCCTCCCACCGTAGGCTATTGCCAAATTTAGAAAATGCCCATCATAGCCCTTTGTTTCCTCCTCAATTTCTCTAATCATCTCCTGTAAATCTGGAGGTAACATGTCTACTTTGCCAATGACTTTAACCCGAACCCTATGCTTATGTATCTCTTCGCTTTTAAGGGCTTCACTAAATTTCTCCCTGAAGAGTTGCATAAGCTTCTCAACTTCCTCTCTTGGCCTTTGAAAATTCTCAGTTGAGAAGACGTAAAGCGTTATAGTTTTAACGTTTAAATCAAGGCACCATTTAAGAACCTCTTTGGTTTTATCTGCACCAAAATAATGTCCCATCCAAGGTTCTAGTGAGCGATCCTGAGCCCACCTTCTGTTTCCATCCAATATTATGGCTATGTGGTCTGGTTTGCCACCCTCCTTAACTTGATGCCAAAGCCACTTCTCATAAATCTCATATGCGCCCAGAAGTGAGAGCAGAGACCTAAGCATCCCAATTTCACCTACTGATTAGCGATTAGTTGGTAAGGAGCATTCGCATCCTTTAGTTTTAGGCAAACGTTCAATAGATTCAGATATAATTTTTTGGATTCTTGGCATAACAGACTTGGAAACATTCATAACCTCATCATACTTGAGCTTGCCAGATATGCCGGCGGCCATGTTTGAAACAAAGCATAGTGCGGCGTAGCATATGCCGAGTTCACGTGCAAGCACAGCCTCAGAGGAACCTGTCATGCCTACAATATCGCATCCCAAAGTCCTAAACATTCGTATCTCAGCCGGCGTTTCAAATCGCGGCCCCTCTGTGCAAACATAAACAGCGCTATCATGTACCACACCAGTTTCCTTTGCAACCTTTATCAAAACTCTCCGAATCTCCGGGCAGTAGGGTTCCGTGAAGTCTATGTGCGTAACCGGCGCTTGATCGTAGAAGGTTTGTTGACGCTGCTTTGTAAAGTCCACTAAGTCATGGGGGACGACGAGGTCCCCGGGCTTAAAATTTAAATTGATTGCTCCAACAGCATTAGTTGCTATTATCCTCTCAACGCCAATCTTATGTAAGGCATAAATATTAGCCCTATAGTTTACTTTATGCGGTGGGACATCATGCTTACGTCCATGTCTGGGTAAAAAGGCTATTTTTCTACCTTTAGCTTCACCGATAAATATTGCGTAGGAGAACCCAAAGGGCGTTCCAACGTTAATTACTTCAAAATCCTTGAAAAGATCTTCTAAGCCGGTTCCGCCTATAACCGCTACTTCAGCTCTCTTCATTTCTTCCAAGATCTCCCCTTTGCTCCTCCTTTACTTTAATATCCTCTTTAAAGAACTCCCTATATTTCTTACTTGCAAAGTGAGCTATGGGCACTGACACCGCAGCTATCCCTATCCCAATGATTATGGATAGTATTAAGCTATCAATTGGTATCGAGGGATCAATTAATATTTTTGCAGATTCATCAAAGATCTTCCATGACCACACGCAGACAGCGAGAAAAACTATGGTTCTCCAGAATCTCTGATCGCGCTCAAGAAGGTGACCCAGGGCCCTGCCGACCAGTATTATACATACGCCGATTACCACAACAGTTATTGATGTTGAGATGATCAATCCGGTAATTCGGGGTATTAGGCTTAGCCAAACGTTTGGGTCGCTTGGGAGAGGATTGGGAATAACATCCGGGTTTGATGCTATCTGGGATAATGCCTGATAAAAGCTCACTGCAATTAATAAGATGCCGAACACTAGCGATGAGCCGGTAACTAACCGGTACGGTGATGAAGCCCTTAGAAAAGCCGATATTTTCTTGTCTAACCCATAGCCTTTATTAAATAAGTAGCTTCCAACAATTATGAGCCCGATAATCCAGGCCCATGTTCCAATATCATACCGAATGAATATTGCTAGGAGGGACAATATCCCAAGGGTTATTAATAAAATACCTGGTAACCCCATAAATATCCGTGAATATCTTGGGTCTTCAACAATCTTCTTTAGATATCTGGAGAATATCGCCGCTGTTTCCTCTATCGTTTCACTGTGTTTTACAATAACTCTCCTTACGGATGAAACTGGTACCCTTGATTGAATGAGAGGCATGATATCCTCATCTGAAAATCCATCTGTGACAAGTATTAGGCTTGTCGGCTTGAACTCTTTAAGCGCTTCATTAAGTTCCGAGATGAGCTTTCTGTCGGCGGCTATGCCGCCAAGCTCGGAGCCAGTGATAGTTGCAACTTGACATAAAACGTTGTTCGCTCCGCCTTTTTCCAGGCTGTCGCATATTCTAACAGCCTCAAACATTGCGTTTGCGTCAGCTTCTTCCGGATCGGCCAATATAAGTTTCAGCGCGGCATCAATATTTTCTTTTTTGCCAATTATTGGGGTTTTAACATTGGTTTTTCTACCGACATCGTTATCTCTATCGACGCATATTACTAGTATGCGCTCCGCGCCGAGCCCCTCTCCTTCTCGACTCGACATTATTTTCTCCTATAAACCGTCTATTTCCTAAAATAAAATAATGTAATTGTTAGAAATAAAGTTTAATTTTACTTAATAAGCAGAGATCTTCCTTTATATTTTTCCCTGCTCAGCTAAAATTTTGAACTCTTCGAAGGAAATTTTTTCACCACGTTTAAGTTTTTCTAAGGCTTCTCTCTCAATCTTTACCCTTAAGGCGGCAGCTGTCTCAGTTCTCTTTCTCTCTTCCTCCTCACGAATAATCTTTTTGAGGGCTGAGATTTGACCAAGCAGATCAGCATACTTTAGGCGGAGCGAAGATATTTTTTCCCTGCTTTCAAGATGCATTTTGTGCATCTGGTCAGCCTCAATTCTCAATTTGTCTATATCCCTAAAATGTTCCATCATCCTTTCGTGAAGTTTCTGGCTTTTCGCAATCTTCTCAGCAATCTTATTCCTACAGGAGGCAATTTCATCCCTCAATTTTTTTATCTGCTCTTTCAGCAAGGCAGCCTTGTCCATCATCTCCTCGAGGTTGCGATAAAACGCTAACCGGGTTTCTAGAAATTTAACGCGCTTAACAAGCCTATTTTCTTCCTCAAGTGATAGTGATAAGGTCTGTATCTTCCACTCTATCTCCGAAATCTCCCTCCTTAAGTATTCCTCATTTTCTGGAGGTTTGGTCTTAATGTGATTCCTAATCCTCTGCCTTAATTCATTAAGCGCATTTAGCTTCTCATGATATGATTGCTTAAGCTCTCTGAGAATGATCTTTAAGTTTTTAACTTCATCATTTAATGCATCACGTTCACCCTTAAGTTTCAGGGCTTCAAGCTTTAACTCCCTTATCTTTTCATGCATAGAATTCCTCTTCTCAACGAATTTGTGGCCTTCATCGCTAAGCCTGTCCATCTCAACCTTTAATTCCGAAATCTCCCCCTCAAGCTCGACTAGTTTCCTCCTCTGGTCCTCAGCCACATCCATCACTTCATTCATAGTGAATTGTCTATGGCGAATTAATACCTACCCAAGATAATAAACTTTATATCGTTGGATGGATAATCCAACCAAGTGAAAATATCTACAAATATTGGAGCTAAGATGATGAGATCTTTGAGATCCAGGTTCTTACTATCTACGAGAACTTTAAGTTTGGTCGTTCTTATGACGGCGATGAATCTAATTTCGAATTATGCGATGATAGGTATTCCAAACATTAAATTTATGGATTTGTTTGTTTTTGTTGGTGGATATGTTTTAGGCGTTGTGCCTGGAGTGCTAATCGGTGTTTTGACGTGGCTTATTTATGGGACTGTTAATCCGTATGGTTTTATTTTCCCCATCCTTGTTGCTTGTTGTGTTGGTGAGAGTCTCTATGGTATAGTTGGCGGTTTATCTGCGAAAATTGGTTTAGCGGATTTTAGCGAGCCCTATAATCTGAAGTTTGGTATTTTGGGTTTTCTTTTAACATTTGTTTATGACTTATTTACTAACATAGTTTCTGGTGTAGTAGCTGGGCTCCCGCCGTTGATTGCCATATTAAGTGGCGTCCCCTTCGCTGTTGCGCATGAGGTTTCAAATTTCTTCTTCTTCCTTTTTGGATGTAACACCTTGATAGTTACCGTTAGGAAAATGGCGTTTAAAGGAGGTGAAAAATTATGAGCGGGAAGGGTGGAAGCGTATGGATCTGGGTTTCAGCTGGGCTACTTTGCTTAGTTATTGTTGCAGCCTACGTTAGCGTCTATTACTACATGGAAACCCAGAAATATCGGCAACTATACGAAGAAACACGGAAGGAATTATCTAAATTCAGTGGGTATATCCTCGTAAACATAATGATCGACTATGGGAACGGATCCGCCGTGTGGCATAATAATACAGCGGTTGTTAGGGGAGCCAGCCTTTTCGAAGCAACTAAAACCATTGCTGAGGTAGCATATGAGAAATACCCGTTTGGAGTCTTCATAACGGCAATAAATAATGTCGCCGGAAACCAGACCCACGCATGGCTCTGGTACATATGGAACTCAACGAAGAAGGGCTGGGATTTCGGGCCCACCGGAGCGGAAAGTTTCATTCTTAGGGACGGCGATATAGCTTCATGGGTATACACAAAATGGGCATAGCGCATCAATTGAACAGCAGCAATAATAAAAATGTGCAAGCAGAAACTTTTTAGATGGTCGGGCGGGCAGGAGTCTCAAAGAGGTGTGCAAGCACCCCCATTTTGAACCTGCGACGCTCCGGTTTCTGTACGCCCGGTAGGCTGAGAGTGCACCCGCCAGCGGTGGGCGCCTACAGCGTCTCCACCAGCCTCACATTTTGATTTTTAGAGGCTAGTTCGGAAGCTCTACCAGGCTGAGCTACCGCCCGACCAAAAATCAAATTGTGAAAAACAAATATATGCTTTTCGTTCATGCTTTATTACGCAAAAATTAAATTGTCCCTAGCTAATTTTAGACTTGTGAGTCTCAGAATAGGGCCGGTAGTTTAGTGGCATGAATGCCGCCCTCGCATGCGGCTTAGTCTCATCCGAGAACGGCGGAGGTCGCGGGTTCGAATCCCGCCCGGTCCACCATTTATATACTTTGGATGAGCCCAGAATGCCTCTGGAGGTATCTACTTCCGCTTCCATAAGAGCTTGAGCCCATATTGATTGATGTAGACGACGATAATTGTAAAAGAAGATGGGTGAGAAGAACAGACAGAAAATGTTAGGCTGACTTTCTTGCTTATTAGATGACTGTTAATTTTACCTCATATCCTAATTTCTTAGCTGCGCTACTTATAATTTCGAGATCTTGGTCTCTCGTAATTAATTCTTCATCTCTATTTATTGCTATTGAGGCGACTAGTAGGTCTGAGAAAGCCTGTGGCTTACCTAATTCGAGAAGGCCTAGCTGAAGCCTGTGGGCTAGTATGAAGTCATGTCTGATAGGGAATGTAACCATGCCCTTAAATAACTTGTAGTAAATTATTCTGGGGAACTCTACTAATGTTACGGCCGTTATATCTTCGTTAATAGGTCTCCTAGACTTCGCCCTATCTACGGCAACACTTGTATCAAGAAGAGTCATTGAAGTCTCTCCTTTTCTCTCTCCTCAAGATCTTCAACTTTGTACTCTTCAATTTCTTCGACTAGATCTTCAGGCTTGATTCCAAGAGTTCTTCTTATCTCATCTATGGGAACAGACCCGCCAAGCCTAGATAAAACCTCATCGATAACTCGAGCTAGCTCCTCATCGGAAATCCAGGGTGGAACCTTAAACGTAACCGTTTTAGACTCCAAAGGACGCACCATAATAAACTTAGAAACTATCACAATTATAAATCTTGACGTTTTATAATTAACCTCACTACTTCCATAGGACTATATAATACTTCATAGCATAATTCTTATTGCGCTGGTCAACCAAACTTCTATTAATTAAATCCCAAGATACCGCGAAAGAAAAAGAAGCGGTCTTTGGTTCGAATCATGCCCGGTCCATCATTTATATACTTTGGATGAGCCCGGAACGCATTAGAGAAGCCTTCACTTCCCTTTTCTAGGCTGGCTGATGGGGAGAGACAGAGACCCCCGGGCCCCTTCCCTAGTTTTTCTGCACATTTGATCGCTGAGTTTGCGGTAGCGCTGTTTTTAAGCGTTAACCCAAGCGTTTTTGTCCAAGCCCAGTGAGCGCCCATATAGATGGCCGACCGCTTTTCCTCTGAACTATGCCCCTAGATTCTAGAAGTTTAAGGTGGTGCAAAACAACATTATGCGGCAAACCCGTTTCCTTGGAAATCAGCTTCACCTCTGCTAACGTCCTCTCTAAAAAGTCCAGTATTATGGTTCTGGCTTTTAAGCCTAGTTTAACATTTCTATATTCAGTCAGATACGCGTTGGGATGATATCCTCCTCTGGGCATTTCCACCAAATATTCATATATAGAAAAGAGTAGAAAAGTTTTCGCTTTAAGTTAAGATGGCTGATTTGCAGCTTACACCCATATAACGGGCATTTCTTGCCTATGCACTTTTTTACAATCTCTTCAATAGGTCTTAAAGGTGAGCCATATTTACATTATTTTAAACAGTGTTTCCAGCAGCGTATTTCCACAGCTGCCTCCAATTAAAATTATAAAATAACCATTTAAAACTTTGCAGCAGCGCCACTATCCAGTAGATAAGCTGAAAACTTAAATG
>CALKGV010000013.1 GCA_938091805.1 uncultured archaeon
AAGGAGGACCTGCTTACAGAGGAGATCGCCATCAAGCTAAAGGGGGAGGTTGAGGTGGATGAGACCTACATAACAGCCGGAGAGAAAGGCAGCAAGAATCTGTCAAGAAGCCCTAGGAAGCATGGTGGAACCCGAAGGAGAGAAAGAGGAAGCCTAGAAGAGGGTAAGGTTCCCGTAATGGTTGTGACGGAGAGAGGTGGCAAAACCATCCTCTTCGTCGCCCCTGAAGGCCTGAGCAAAAGCCCCATTCTCCCATTCTTAAGCTATTGGACAGATGGGTTGAGAAAGGCTCCACAGCGCACACAGACAACTTCACAATCTACACCAACAAGATAGAACAGAACAGCTACAGACATGAAACCATCCCAAGATACAACAATAAGAAGAGATTTGCAGAAGGCAACGTTCACATAAACAATGCGGAAAACCGCTTCTCACCCCTAAAATCATGGTACAGAACCTTCAAGGGGAATAAGCAAAAAGCGCCTCGGCATATAGATAAACTTCTTCTAGCTCCTAACAAACCTGCCAGGAAACCTAATAGACAAAACCCTAGCAGTCATAGAAAACATCCGTATCCTCAAAGTTTAATAAGAGCGTTTAGATTTAACTTTAGCTCCGCATAGGTTGCATGCAGCCCATCCGCTTCTCCCAGCCGAATCACTCTACTATTAAACCCCTGTTATAGGCTAGCTCCTTAACCACAGCTGTAGCCTCCCCAACCAGTTAAGATAGCCCAGCCCCTCTCAGGCATAAGTAAACTTTACAACAACCCTCTCCACAAATTTGACTAATCAAATATTAAAGAGTTTGGAGACGAGTTCTTTCAATAAATATCGGCTATTTTAGCAAATTTAGATGAAATAAAACTAGGCTTCTATATTCTAGTTTTCAAATATTTCTTGAACTTTCAGTTTCCAGGAGGGCATCTGATCCGGCGAGTTCGGATAGTCTACGTATATTTTACGAACTTTCTTTGATTTCTTAGCCATATCATAGAGCTTCTTAAGGAACGATATTTTTCCAAGCCCTCTAAATATTCTCCTTGTGGCGTCAGTTATGTTTAGATGGACGTCTCCCTCTAAGCCGGCTTTAAGCACGTCCTCCTCTTTTATCAGTTTATATCTCATTCCGTAATTTATGTCCTCATTGGTTAGGTTTTGCAGAAATATTCGGAAAACATCTAGTCCAGCCTGTTTGGCACCGTAGTTTTTCATGTATCGAACATTTATGGGCCAGAGGGCGTTTACTGTCGGTTCACCTTTCATGAGCGCTTCGGATATTACCTCGCCGGCTATTTTACCCGCCATCATTGAGGGGCCCATTCCGCCGCCATGTATTGGATTCACATGGCATGCTGCGTCGCCTATAACTACTATGCCATTGCCGACAAAAGTATCTAGTGGGCGTCTTGTTGGAACAGTCCCTCCGCCGCCGTTTATGACGGATGAACCTTTAAACATTGCTTTTTCAAGCACAAACTTGTATAATTGGCTCTTAGGGTTTGGGAAAACATTTACTGCGGCAACTCCCAATCCTACATTGACACATGCATCTTTTTTCGGAAAAATCCAGTAATATCCTCCTGGAGCAACATTTAAGTCTAAATATATTCTGCAAAAAGAAGGGTCCTCAATTTCATCCCGTAGGACACGTATTTCCCTGTAGCATACAACCTCATCCTTCCTATCGACTTCCGGATCTATTCCGATCTCCTGCGGGAGCTTCCTTCTTAATACAGCTGCGTAGCCGCTGGCGTCAACTGTAACCCTGCCCTCGAACCTTATTTTAGAATTTAATTTTTTATTTACGGCGGTAATACCCCTAACGGAACCCCTCTCTATTATGGGCTCTAGGACCTGCGTTGAATCGAACAGCGTAGCTCCAGCATCCATGGCCTCCTTCAGTAGTCTTTGGCCGAAGACATGCCTGTTAACTATGAAGCCATGCAATCCCTCGCCAACTAAATGAAAAATTGTTTCAGCATCCGGCGAGTAAACCTTTATACCCTCGATTACCCTTTCAAGTTCATCCCCCTTAGGATATGAGAGCCCTAAGTTGTCAAAGTGATGTTTGCCAATAGCGTCTCCACAGATTTTATCACCTATTGACTCAGCGTTTTTGCAGTCCACTAAGCAGACGGATAGTCCCATCTTAGCGGATGTTTTAGCAGCCATGCAGCCTCCAGTTCCAGCGCCAACAACAATGACGTCAAACTTACTCATGCATCCTCTCTCCCTCGAGATCTGCCTATGAAGTAAGGTCAACATAGCTATTAAATGTTAGCCTATTTTGCGCTAGGCGCTCAGAACCTATTTCATTTCCTCCTCAAAAATCTTTTGCAGATCGCTCCTGTTTATTCCAAGTCTTTCCGAGAGCTCCCTTATCCACTTCATGTATGATCTGAACGCATTGCATGCTATAGCGATTTTATCCTCATTTGAGAGATTCTCCTCGTCGACTAGAAGTAGGGCGAACCATTTGCCTAAGTCTGTAAGCCTATAGGTTTTAAGCCAAATTGTGCGTCCCGAAGCCTCATTTTTCTCCATCCGCTCAGTTAATATTCCTAGGTCAGTAAGAGCTTTCAGATGTTCTATAATCGTTTTATTTGAGTAGCCTAAACTTTCAATGAGATCTTTCTGATAGATTCTTTCAGATACGCCATGTCTAAGGGCGATCCTTAAAATCTCGGCTGGAACTGACGAGCTAAACATTGCCCTTAAAACCTCATATTTACTGCCTTTAGGAAGGAAAATCACATACGGATATAATCGGCTTTTCATTGAACCCCCGCCAAATATTCATAGAGCCTTTCAAGGATAAAATTATTATGCTTATCTCATCAAATCTTATTGCTTATGACGTATAAAAAACTTTATTAAATGGTTGTGTAGAAAATTACATTGGTTTTCAAAATGAAACACTTAGACTCTAAAAAAATAGCTCTCACATCAATTTTCGCCGCTCTGTATTACATGATGTCCTATTTGCCCGGCGTGCCAGCAATAGGTCTTCCCCAAGTGAAAATACAGATCGAGGCATGTATGGCATCCGTTTTCGGACTAATTCTTGGGCCTTATCTTGGAGCATTAGCAACATTCATAGGCGTCTTTACATCTTGGGCTCTCCCGCCTGGAAGCGCAAGCCTTACTGGACTTATTTTTCTCCCATCCCCGGTAATCAATGCCTTCACCGTCGGTCTCATCTGCAATGGAGGATGGAGGAAGGCTTTTGTAATTTTGGCTTTACTAATTGTCGTTTTCTGGATTCTGCCCCCAGTTCAGCCTATTGAACAAAACTTTATTGTCGGTATTGCAGCCATGTGGGATAAAATATTAGCTTTGCTTTTGATGCCGCCAGTGTTTTCTTTCATGAAGAAGATGATTTTGAGAAAATTCGAAGTAGGCTCAGCGCATGAAGACTTTGGGAAAGAAACGAAAAAATACGGTTGGGCTGCAGCCATATCTTTACTTTCCGCTATATTAATATTGGTTAATGCCTTCATGATCGCTGTCAACGGAGATATTCTCAAGTTTAGTTTTGAGTTTCAAAATGAAACTTATAAAATTTCTTTTGGTTCGAAGCTTTTTGTTAAACCCATGGCTTCATACGGGCATATTTGGCTAGCGTTAGGCATTGGCATATTGGCAAGCGTGATCATTTTTCACATTAAACCAGAATACAATGTATTTTGCGGAGGAGCAATAATCGCTTTATCTGGGCTCTCAGCGATTATAGGTGGGGGCTTTATAGCTGGCTTAATCTTAGGGGTTATTGGGGGATTTCTTATTGCCATAAAGAAGACGCAAATATTTAAAGCATCAAGTATGGGGTTTCTCACATATTTTTTGCTGGCATTTATAGGTAATGAAGCAGATAATGCTTGGGGAAACACTATATTTGCGGTTCCAGCGGTTTATGAGGGAATATTTCAAATGCCTCTGGAGATGGTGAGATGGGCTTTTCTGGTCAGCCCCTATGCATATTTTATTATAAGAACAATACAAGCCATAATAGCTACCTTAATAGCTGTTCCCCTTATTAATAATCTTAGAGCCGCTAGGTTCGAGCTTCCCAGCATGCTCATCAAAAGAGATTAGAAAAATAAAGAGGGGCTTAATGATTTGAGAGATGGAACAATCATAAAGCATGTAGTTTTCTCAGCGCAGCTTGCCGCCGTTTTAGAGGTCAGTGGTTGGCCTAAGCCCGGTAATGTTCATAGGACTAGGGATCACAGTGACGCCCGCTATGAGCATTTTTTAGCCGGTTCAATTGCGATTGGCTCTTCTGTTAAAGATTCTGCCCGCAGGGGCCTCATGATCGCTCGAGGAATTATTGATCTGCCTAAGGCCGGCATTGGAAAACTTGTGAAGAAGGCGGTCACGGACGTATTAGCCTCTCATAATGATGGTAACACCCATTTGGGCGTTTGCCTTCTCTTCATACCGCTTTCGATAGCAGCCTCAAAAACATATGTTGAGAATGATGTTCTCTCTCTGGATCTATTAAGGAAAAACGTGGTTATGATTATGCGTTCAACAACACCAATTGACGCTGTTGAAGTGTACAATGCTATTAAGATTGCCAGCTCCCCATGGGAGATGGGTAAAGTTAATGGTGGAAGAGCTCCGGACCTTTATGATAAGAGAGCTAAGAAGAAGATTTTAGATGAAGGGATAACGCTTTTCGACGCTATGCTGGAAGCTGCATCCTATGATACGGTCGCAAGAGAGCTTGTAACCGGAATGGAAGCATCCTTCACGATTGGATATAATGAGCTGATAGAAACTTTTAGGCGCACCAACAACATAAATACAGCGATCGTCCATACTTTCCTAAGGTTACTCTCAAAGTTTCCGGACACATTCATAGCTAGAAAAGTTGGGCTAAAGAAGATTAGCGACTTAAGGAAAGCTGTTGAAATAGGTGTAAAAGAGACAAAATGGATCTCGGAGACCGCGAATAAAATACTTAATTTAGGTGGACTAACAACTAGCGAAGGTAAAACTTTACTTTGGGAATTGGATGATAAACTTCAAATTATGGGTAAGGATTATAGTCCCGGAACCACAGCGGACTTAACCGCAGCGTCAATAATGATCGCGCTTCTATCCGGCCTAAAGTTCTAGGGGGACTAATGTTTGGTTAGAGCCCGAGAAGGGGATTTCATCGAAACCCCTGAGGGTTTAATCTTCGATGTTAAGGGGCTTATCCATCCGCCGGATAGAGTGGTGGCTTATCTAAGATATTTTGAGGATCCATCCGGTGCGAGGGGGCATGATGGAAGAAAATATGTTAAGGTTTACTCGCTTAGCGATAGAGATGCGATATTAAGGGAAAGATATCCACACTATATTTATTATGACAATGTCTTCGGTGAGTGGTTAGAGGGGGTTCCAAATAATCTAATCGTTAAGCATTATGAGCCTACATTAAAAGTTTTAAATCTCCTGAAAAATCAGCCTTTAAACGGTATTGAAAAAGAAGCGCTTATATTTATTCAAGCGGTTCATGATTTTTCCGGGGTGCCATTTGAGAAGCTAGGCATATCCGGTTCGGTGCTTGTTAACTTATATGCCTCAGAGTCAGATATTGACGTGATCGTCTACGGCAAGAAAAACTGTAGATTGGTGCATAAGGCTCTTGGCTATCTCATGGATAAACATGAGTCTGGTTTTTCACGTTACAGCCTAGACGACCTAAAAAAATTATATGAATTCAGGTTTAAGGATACACGGATGTCGTTCAGCGAATTCTGCCTGATTGAGAAGAGAAAATCCATGCAAGGAAAGTTCATGGGCAGAGATTTTTTTGTGAGGTTCATAATCGACTGGGACGAGGTTACGGAATCCTATGGCGACCGCATATATAGAGGGGTTGGATACACAAAAATTAAAGCTAAAATTGAGAATGATGAAGACTCCATTTTCACGCCATGCGAATATGCTATCTCCAATGTCAGAATATTAGAGGGAGCGAGCGAAGCATCATCTCCAATTAGAATAGTTTCCATAGTTTCTTTTAGAGGAAGATTCTGCGAGCAGGCGAAGAAGGGTGAGTGGGTTATAGCGCAGGGTAAGATTGAAAAGGTGATTAAGAAAAGCGGGGAAGAATATTACCGGATGATTTTAGGGGCTAAACCCACGGATTTTATGACAATAAAAGCGGGCGGCTGAGGATTAAAGCGGCTTTATATAGTCTTTTCCCAAAGCCTCCTTTGAGCCCACTAAGACCCGATGGTACTCTTCATTGTTACGCTTATCAATAACCTTTTCTAGTTTTCCATAAACAGCGATTCTTTCACCTTTATATGCTATGCCCCCATAGAACCCCTCATAGGATGCTACCTCAACTATGTCTTTGATCAGCTGTCCCTCAAGAACTTTAACGTCCTCGACTTTATATATTGCTGGCATGAAATAGGCTTCGGAATCATCAGAGACTTCTGCCTCAATCTTAATCATCCCCCTGGGATTAAAAACCTTATCTCCATATTTTTCGTTGATTTCCTCCTCCATCTTAATCGGATGGATTGAAAATTTTGTCCCCTTGAAAATCCCCCTATTCCACTTTCTGCTCAGCACCCTGCAAGCCTCTTCGCATGTTAAAGGATAAATTTCAGCCTTACTTAGGCACCAACGCTTAGCCTCCTCTCCGCTAAACTTTGAAATTCCATGGCTTCCCACGGAATAAATCTGCTTTATGGTTTCCCTTACGCATTCGCTGTTTTTTACGCCGTAAATAGTCAAGTCTATGTCTGAGAATTCCTGATGTATGTCTAAGAGGATTGAGCCTGTAACTCCGAAATACTTTAGTGGAATGCCGCTTTCATCGGATATTTTAAGCGCTAAATCCAAGGCTTTGCCCTGTAGAGCATCTAAGTCCCCAGATCTACTAAGATCAATGATTTTCTCCTCAGGCTTCAAGTGATTTTTTATTTTGCTTGATGGAACTGCTGATATACTCACTCCCATAATTGGTGAATCATACAAGTATTCTGGGTATTTCTTAAGAAAGCTGATTGTGCCAATTAGATCAAGCATTGTGTAGCGCCGCATTATGCGCTGAAACCTGCTTAAACCCTTACCCCATCTGCCCCTCTTCGATGGAATATACTTTAAGTAGGATATTACTCGGTCGGGCGGATGAACCGATCCGATAACGCAGAAGAAGAACCCCTCAGGAGTCTGCACATAGTCCCTGTCCCTGAAGCCGCGTCTCAGTCTTATCACCCTCATATAGCCAAATGTGTGCTTATGATTATGGGCTGGAAACTGAAATTTAAAATTTAATATGGAGAAACCTTAAATTTTATGGGGCGATATACATTTTTTTGAGCGTGATTAGATTGGAGAAGCGCAGGTACGGTAACACTAACACGTATCTTTCTATCGTGGGCTTCGGCGGCATAGCAGTGATGGATGAAAGCCAGGATGAAGCTAATCGCCTAGTTGCCAAAGCCATTGATAGGGGAATAAACTATTTTGATGTTGCGCCAAGCTACGGTAATGCTGAAGAGCGATTGGGTCCAGCCTTAAAGCCGTATCGAAACTCAGTTTTCTTGGCATGTAAAACATTGAAGCGCACTAAGAAGGAGGCTGAAGAGGAGATGCGTCAATCGCTTAAACGGTTGCATACGGATCACTTTGACCTATATCAGCTGCATGCAGTAACAAAACTGGAGGAGGTTAATCAAATATTTAGTGAGGGCGGGGCGTTTGAAGCCCTAATTGAGGCTAGGGAGCAGGGGATAATCAAACATATCGGATTCTCAGCTCACTCTGAGGAGGCGGCCTTAGCCTTACTAGATCGATTTAAATTTGACAGCATTCTGTTCCCGGTAAATTGGGTTTGCTGGCATCAGGGAAACTTCGGCCCAAGGGTTGTTAAGAAGGCTCTGGAGAGGGGAGCCGCCATATTGGCTTTGAAAACTATGGCGAAGAGAAGGCTTAAGGAGGATGAGCCGAGGAAGTGGCCTAAATGCTGGTATGCTCCAGTTGAGAGCTTCGAGGAAGCCGTTATGGCCGTTAGGTTCACGCTTTCTTTACCGGTTACAGCGGCTGTTAGCCCAGGTCATGCTGAGCTACTCTGGTGGATGTGTGAGGCAGCTGAAATCTTCAAGCCTTTGTCGGAGGATGAAAAGATGGTAGTGGCAAACAGAAGTAGGGGTTTGGAGCCGATATTTTCTTCTGAGCGAGCTACTTAAAAATCATTTTTCTACCAGAATAGCCCGAGAGTCTTTAGTTTATCCTTAAGCCTTGAAATTTCCTCCTGCTTTAGCGGTCTGAGGGGCTTCCTCGGCAATCCGGCTTTAACACCCCTAAGCTCCAGAGCCGCCTTTATCGATGGTATTGAGGACCATTCGTATAGCACTCTTCTCAGAGCGTTCGTTTTTCTCTGAAGATCCAGAGCCCTCTTATAGTTGCCCTCTCTAAAGTTTTCATATAACTCAACCAGCAGTTCTGGCGCAGCGTTGGCAACCCCGGATATTTCCGCGTTGACACCTACCAGTAATGCGGCTAAAAGTATATCGTCAGCCCCATTAATGACGGTTACATTTTTAGGCGCTGTCTCTATGATTTCTTGAATCTGACTTAGACTTCCGCTTGAATCCTTTATTCCATGAATATTTTCTATTAGGCATAGCTTTCTGAAGATTTCAGGCGTAAGGTTGAAGCCTGTTTGTTGCGGAATATTATACACGAAGGCTGGTATGCGAACCGCCTCAGAGATCAGCCTATAATGCATTATTAAACCCTCCAGATCGGGCTTAAAGAAGTATGGTGTGACAGCTCCAACAGCGTCAGCTCCTATGCTCTCAGCATGCTTGGCCAGTTCTATGCTCTCAGCGGTATTTGTTGTTCCAACATGAACAATGACTGGAACTTTACCCTCAGCCTCCCTTACCACCGCTTCAGCAACAGATTTTCTCTGCTTAATACTCATCAAGGGCCCTTCGCCCACAGTGCCGCAGACAAAGAATCCATGAACACCCTTTTCAATCTGAAAGCGCACAACATCCTTAAGGAGATCGAAGTCTACATTTCCTTCAGGGTCAAAGGGCGTGATCATCGCCGGAAGAATACCTTCAAAAAGATGCTTCGCCATGCTTCAAATCACCACCCAATAACACACCTACGATAAGACTAATATTTAACGTTTATTAGAAAGCCTGAACAAAAAAGATTATTAGTGGGATAAATTACGTAGATTTCATTGAAAATTAAGCGGCCGTAGTCTAGCCTGGCCTAGGACATCGGCCTGCCACGCCGGCGACCCGGGTTCAAATCCCGGCGGCCGCACCATTACCTCTAGTTCTGGTGCGCTTTCCATATCCTTGACTTTAAAGTCTACAGGTTCTTCTGCTTATGGAATGTTCGACGTGCATGAGTACTCTGAAAGGGTTGAGGCTGCGCGGCGCAGGTTGAGAAGTCTGCAGCATTCAGAGCTTCTGCTAGATTTTATTGACCACCTGTGTGCTTTAGGACTTTCTAAGGGCAGGGTTGCTAAGTACGCTAACCATTTATGCGCCTTGTTTAGGGCTTGCCCCTTTG
>CALKGV010000014.1 GCA_938091805.1 uncultured archaeon
TTGTTTTGCATGATTCCTTTCTCCTGGTCTTCATTATATCTCCGAACTCTACTGTTAGGGCTCCGAAGACTCCTTCCCCTACGCCCCTAAACCCATACAGTAATTCATTAAAGACCATGTCCCTTATCCTAGATCCGTAGCTGCCGGGACTCATCTTTCCAGGCATAACATGCAGCACAACTAGACATAAGTCAATTATTGGACACGCCCTTGTTTAAGGCAAAGTTTATTAGTCTCATCCTATTGTTTACTTTTTTGCCCTTGCAATTATGGACGCGCAGCTACTGATGAATGAGGCGATTTAATGGGGGAAGTGTTAATCTTAATAATATGTACGTCGCGTTTAAATAAATCCCAAATATCTTTATTGGAGGGAACATGAAAGTTTGATTAATCTTAAAGATTCCTTTCTGGTTATGAAAGCTTTCTTTGAGGAGAAGGGGCTAGTTAGGCAGCATCTTGACTCCTATAACGAGTTTGTCGAGCATGGTCTCCAGAAAATAATAGATGAAGTTAAAGAAATAGAGATTGAAGTTCCTGAGGGGCCGTATAAAATAAGGTTTGGCAGAATTTTCATTGCCCGTGAGACTGATAACGGGGTTATTTACGGGCCATATGTTACTGAGGTTGATGGGACCCGCCATGAGATCTATCCTATGGAGGCGCGTCTAAGAAACCTAACGTATGCAATGCCCATATCAGTTGAGATGATGCCTATCATAGGCGGCAGAGAGATGGATAAGGAGCTTGTTTATATAGGCGATCTGCCAACAATGCTTAAATCAAAATACTGTTATCTCTCCAGCGTCTCCGAGGATGAATTAATTAGGCATGGTGAAGATCCGCTTGATCCCGGAGGTTACTTCATAATTAACGGGTCTGAGAGGGTTATTGTTGCCCTTGAGGATTTAGCTCCCAACCGTATACTTGTCGATGTTGAAACTAAGGGAGCTACGCCAATTTATAGGGCTAAAATATTTTCGACAACTGTTGGTTTTAGGGCTAGAATTGAGATGCGCATGAAACCCAATGGCTCACTGCATGTTTCTATGCCCGGAGTTCCATCAGAAATACCCTTTGTTGTTCTTATGAGGGCGCTTGGTCTCGAATCCGATAAGGAAATAGCTGAAGCGGTTTCGCTAGATAAGGAAGTGCAGAGCGAGCTTGAACCATCATTTGAGGAGGCTGCCGACGTAAATACCGTTGAAGATGCGCTTTTATTTATTGGGAACCGCGTAGCCCATGGGCAGGTTAAAAGCTACCGCCTTCAGAGGGCTGAGCAGCTCATGGACCAAAACTTCATGCCTCACATCGGAAGATCCTCCAGTAAAAGAATCGATAAGGCTTATCTGCTTGGTGAGATGGCCACTAGAATCATTGAACTTAAGCTCGGCAGACGTAAACCTGATGATAAAGATCATGTTAAAAATAAGCGGTTAAAGTTAGCTGGCCCGCTGCTTGCTGATTTATTCCGAATTGCATTCAGAAACCTGTGTCGTGACATCAAATATCAGCTAGAGAGGATGGGTTCAAGGAAGCGCATGATAAGCGTTTCAATAGCTGTTAGACCTGGAATAATAACCGAGAAGATTCAGCATGCCCTAGCAACCGGCAATTGGGGCCGGGGGAAAGTTGGCATAACGCAATTACTTGATAGAACAAATCTCACATCAACATACAGTCATCTCCGAAGGTTACAGTCGCCGCTGAGCAGAAGCCAACCTAACTTTGAGGCTAGGGATCTGCATGCTACGCATTGGGGCAGGCTGTGTCCAAATGAAACCCCTGAGGGCGCGAACTGTGGATTAGTCAAGAATCTAGCGTTGTCGGCTTCAATATCCATAGGCGTAGACTCTGAAAGAGTTAAGCATGAGCTTTATAAGCGGGGCGTTGTTCCTCTATCTGAAGCCGGCGAGTCGCTGAAGATTAATGGTGCAAAAGTTTTTGTGAACGGCGTCCCGGTGGGCTATCATGAGAATCCGGAAAGGCTAGTTTCGGAGTTGAGAAGGGCGAGGAGGAGAGGTGAGATCTCACCGGAAATTAATGTCGCCTACTTCTCAGAGGTTTACGGTGTTAAGCGTGAAGTCTACGTAAATTGTGATGAGGGAAGAATACGTAGACCCTTGATTATAGTTGAGAACGGTGTGCCGAAGCTGCTGGAGGAACATATTGAGAAAATTGCTTCCAAGGAATGGGTTTGGAGCGACTTAATAAAACATGGCATAATTGAATATTTAGACGCCGAAGAGGAGGAGAACGCCTATATAGCGCTATACCCTGAAAGTATCACTCCTCAGCATACTCATCTAGAGCTGGCGCCGTACTTGATCCTTGGGATCTGCACGTCATTGATACCATACCCAGAGCACAACCAGTCTCCGCGCAACTCTTATGAGTCAGCAATGGCTAAGCAAGCTTTAGGCATATACGCAATTAACTTCCCCTTTAGAGTTGACTCACGTGCTCACATACTTCATTATCCGCAGAAGCCGCTGGTAAAAACTAAGCCGATGGAAATCATAGGTTACGATCTGCGCCCATCTGGGCAGAATTGCGTTGTAGCGGTTCTATCATATGAAGGATACAATATGGAGGATGCCATAATCTTCAATAAGGCATCCATAGAGCGCGGTTTAGCCCGTTCCACATTCTATAGGCTTTATGAGGTTGAGTGCCGCCAATATTTAGGCGGGCTAAGGGATCGCTTAGCAGTACCAGAACCTGGAACGAGAGGTTACAGAGGAGAGCAATATTACCGTCTTCTCGAACCAGATGGAATAGTAGGGCTTGAAGCGGAGGTTTCAGGCGGAGACGTTTTAATAGGTAGAATTAGCCCACCTAGGTTCCTTGAGGAATATAAGGAGTTTGAGACTAGGGGTCCGGCAATGAGGGATTCATCGATTGAAATGAGACCTTCTGAAAATGGCGTGGTTGACGCTGTCTTCATAACTGAAACAAGTGAGGGAAACAGGCTGGTTAAGGTTAGAGTGCGGGATGAGCGAATACCGGAGTTGGGCGACAAATTCGCCTCCAGACATGGACAGAAGGGGGTTATAGGTATGATAGTGCCGCAGGAGGATATGCCATTTAGCGTAGATGGGCTTGTTCCCGACGTGATAATTAATCCACACGCTATGCCTTCAAGGATGACCATTGGGCAGTTCCTAGAATCCATGGCTGGCAAGATAGCGGCCTTAAGGGGCGAAGCCATGGATGGCACACCGTTCATCGGCAAGAGGCGCGGCGAAGCCTTGAAACGCATGCTGATAAACATGGGCTTTAGCTATACTGGGCGAGAGGTTCTGTACAATGGCGTAACCGGCGAGAAGTACGTGGCTGACATATTTATGGGCATTGTTTACTACCAAAAGTTGCATCACATGGTTGCTGACAAGATTCATGCAAGAGCTAGAGGTCAAGTTCAAATGCTGACTAGGCAGCCGACTGAAGGACGGGCTAGAGGTGGTGGGCTACGCTTCGGTGAGATGGAAAGAGATTGCCTAATAGGGCACGGTGTAGCATTGCTTCTACAGGATAGGTTACTTGAAGAATCAGATAAATACGTGCTGCATGTTTGCGAAAACTGCGGCTTCATAGCATACTATGACATGAAACAGCGTAAGTACCTGTGCCACATCTGCGGAGATAAAGCCGAAATCTCGCCGGTTATAGTTTCATACGCATTCAAACTTCTCTTACAGGAGTTAATGAGCCTATGCATCGCACCTAGGCTTAAATTAAAGGAGAGGGCTTAAAATGGCAGTTGAAGAAGCATACTATAAAATAATAGATCAGATAGGTTTCGGAATACTCTCACCACAAGAAATAAGGAAGATGTCTGTTGTTGAAATTCAAACAGCTGACACCTACGATGAGGATGGGGCAGTAATACCATCCGGGCTTATGGATAGCCAACTAGGTGTTCTTGAGCCTGGGCAGCGTTGTAGGACCTGCGGAAATACATCAGTAAGGTGTCCCGGACATTTTGGACATATTGAGCTTGCAGTTCCAATAATCCACGTTGAGTTCACAGAAGTAATATATAATCTTCTCCAAGCAATATGTAGGAACTGTGGGCGCGTGCTGCTTCCCGAGAAAACGGTTAAATCTCTTAAGGCTAGGATGGAAAGGCTACGTAAATTAATTGGCATCGTGCCAGCCTCGTTCTATAATAGGGTTTTTGAAGAGGCGAAACGGAATCGAGAATGCCCATACTGCGGCGCCAAGCAATACAAAATAGAATTCGTTAAGCCAACGATCTTCCACGAGTACGCGGAGAAAGAAGGCTCCCGGCGTTTAACTGCAAACATGATACGTGAAAGATTTGAGAGGATATCCGACGAGGACCTTGAGCTTCTGGGCTTCGATCCGAAAAATGCACGCCCAGAATGGATGATACTTCAGGTTTTACCGGTTCCACCGGTCTATGTTAGGCCATCTATAACGCTTGAGTCGGGAATAAGATCTGAAGATGATTTAACGCATAAACTTGTTGATATAGTCCGGATAAATCAACGTCTTAAGGAGAACATAGAGGCCGGTGCGCCAACGCTTATAATCCAGGACTTATCTGAGCTTTTAGAGTATCATGTTACCACATATTTTAATAATGAATCATCTGGTATACCGCCCTCCAGACATCGATCTGGAAGAGCCCTGAAAACGCTGTCCCAACGCTTAAAGGGGAAAGAGGGCAGGTTCAGAAGCAATCTATCCGGCAAGAGGGTTGATTTCTCAGCCCGAACCGTTATCAGCCCGGACTCAAACCTAGATGTAAACGAGGTTGGTGTGCCAATAAGCGTGGCTATGAGATTAACCTTACCGGAGAAGGTCACCCCATGGAACATTGAAAGATTACGTGAACTTGTGAAAAACGGTCCGGATAAATATCCGGGCGCACTATATATTGTCAGGCCTGATGGGAAACGTGTTAGGCTAGAGTTTGTCACAGATAGAGATAAACTGGCGGAGGCCCTTGAGCCGGGCTTCATCGTCGAGAGACATCTGCAGAATGGTGATATAGTAATTTTTAACAGGCAGCCATCATTGCATAGGATGTCTATAATGGCTCATTACGTTAAGGTTCTTCCATATAAGACTTTTAGGCTTCACCTATGCGTCTGTCCACCATATAACGCCGATTTTGATGGGGACGAAATGAATCTTCATGTTCCGCAAAGCGAGGAGGCTCAGACCGAAGCCCGCCTCCTCATGCAGGTTCAAGATCACATATTATCGCCGAGGTTTGGAGGTCCAATAATAGGTGCCATAAGAGACTTTATAACAGCCTCTTTCCTCTTAACTCAAAAATCAACATTTCTAGACAAAAAGGAAGTATGTGAATTATTAGCGGCTGCTGAATATGATGGTCCCCTCCCTGAACCGGCTATTAAGGAGCCCAAACCCTTATGGACCGGTAAGCAAATATTCAGCTTATTCCTCCCGAAGGATTTCAGCTATACGCTTAAGGCCAGCGTTTGTAGAAGCTGCGAGCAATGCTTGAAAGAGGATTGCCCATACGATGCTTACGTTGTCATTAAGAATGGTGTTCTAATTAGAGGCGTAATTGATAAAAACTCCATAGGCGCTGAGAAATCAGAGAGCCTTCTCCATAGAATAATAAAGGATTATGGAACTGAAGCGGGTAGAAAATTCCTTAATCAAATCAGCCACCTTCTTACAAGATTCATGACGATGCGCGGCTTCACATATTCCTTCGAGGAGCTTGATCTTTCTGCCGAAGCCAAGCGGAAAATACGCCAAATAGTGAAAACAGCCGAGAAGAGAATAGCTGAATTCACTAAAGCCCTACGAGATGGGACTCTTGAGCGGCTTCCAGGCCAGTCCCTCATAGACTCATTTGAACTGTACGTCATGAATGAGCTGGCTGAGGCTAGGGAGAAGGCTGGTAAAATAGCTGAGGAAGATCTTGAGATCAATAATTCAGGCATAATAATGACTAAGACTGGCGCTAGGGGTTCAACGCTTAATATAGGACAGATGACTGCAATATTAGGTCAGCAATCAATACGTGGCAAACGTATTATACGCGGATACCTAGAGAGGGCTTTACCACATTTTGAACTTGGTGATCCATTTCCTAAGGCGAGAGGCTTCGTATATTCATCATATAGGGATGGTTTGGATCCGATTGAATTCTTCTTCCACGCTATGGGTGGGCGCGAAGGCCTAGTGGACACAGCCGTTAGAACCCAGCAGAGCGGATACATGCAGAGAAGATTGATTAACGCATTGGAGCACCTGCGTGTTGAATACGATGGAACAGTAAGAAATCCCCTAGGTGAAATCATACAATTCAAGTATGGTGAGGATGGTGTTGATCCAGCTAAAAGCGATCATGGTAAGGCTGTTAATGTTAGCAGACTTATTGAGCAGGTTAAACTCATGATTGAGTGGGGAGAGCCCGCAACAAAAGAGCATATTGAGGAGCAGATAAATAATGTTAAAGAGGAGCTAACGCCGCTTCTGGTCCGTGAGCTCCTAGATGGATTGGTGAGCTCTGGCCTTAGTGAGGAGGGTGTAGACTTAGCGGTTAATTTGGCTCTAGAACGTTATAGGAAAGCTCTTGTTGAACCTGGAGAAGCGGTTGGTATAATTGCAGCTCAATCTATCGGCGAGCCCGGTACTCAGATGACTCTGAGAACCTTCCACTATGCTGGTGTAAGGGAACAGAATGTTACGCTTGGGTTACCGCGCTTAATAGAAATAGTTGATGCGAGAAGGGAACCATCAACACCAATAATGACCATCTATTTAGATGAGGAGCATAGGAAGAGTAGGGAGAAGGCGACAGAGGTTGCCCGAAATATTCTCTACACAACGATAGAGGATATTTCTGAGGCAATTTACATAAACCCTGAAACTGGAGGGATAATTGTTAAATTCGACAAGCGCAGAATGGATGAGCGCGGTATAACGATGGATGATCTAAACAATATCATTAATATGCCGACCTGCTCCCTGAAGTTTGAAGAAAACACGCTGTTCATTGAGCCCAAGAAGAAGATGGATGTAAAGAAGCTTCTAAGCAAAGTTTCATCTTATCATATAGGGGGCATAAGCGGCATACGAAGAGTCTATGTGACTGAAGAAGAGGGCGAATGGATTATAAGAACCGACGGTTCTAATCTGCCGAGGGTTCTAGAGGTCATAGGCGTTGACCCCACTAGAACAACCACAAACAATTTACATGAAATAGAAAGGACGTTGGGCGTGGAGGCTGCCAGAAACGCCATAGTAGAAGAAGCGATGAGCGTACTTGAGGAGCAGGGTTTGGACGTTGACATAAGGCACATAATGCTTGTAGCTGATATAATGACGGCGACAGGCAGCATTAGGCAGATAGGGCGGCACGGAGTTAGTGGTGGAAAACCAAGCGTTCTTGCAAGAGCAGCCTTCGAAATAACAGTTCCAAACATTGTTGAGGCTGCCATTAAAGGGGAAGTCGATCCATTAAAAGGCGTAACTGAAAACGTTATAATCGGGCAGACCATCCCGATAGGAACGGGGCTGGTTGAAATTTATATGAGGGCTCCCTCAGCAACTGTAAGCAAGGAGGGCGATGAAAAAGTTGAGTAGTCCCAGTAAGAGCGACATTGATAAATCTCTAAGTATAGCCGTTAGATCCGGAAAAATTTTATTTGGGTCAAACGTTACTATAAAAAACGTTATGGCCGGGAGGGTTAGACTCGTAATTGTAGCGCGTAACTGTCCAAGCGATATGCGTGAAAAAATAAAATACTATTGTAAACTATCGAGCACCCCGTTTATTGAATATCCCGGCTCAAGTCTGGATCTTGGTGCAGCCTGCAGAAAACCCTTTCTAGTCGCTTCTTTGGCAGTAAGAGATCCCGGTGATTCCGATATACTCAAATTCTCGGGTGGTGAAAATGTCTAGGGGAATACGTTTCACTAATGAGGAACTGAAATATATAGCGCTTTTTGAAAGCCTGACAGGTGCAAGCGTTAGGGACTGCATAATTGACAGCCAATTCGATAGAATAATCTTTGTAGTTAAAGAAGGTGAGGCTGGATTAGCAATAGGCAAAGGTGGAAAGAACATAGCGCTTCTTGAAAAGATGACTGGTAAAAAATACGAGATAGTTGAATTTTCCGATGATCCAGTTCAGCTAATAAAGAATGCCTTGAAGCCTGCGAAGGTGAAGGAAGTGCGGCTAACCAAGAAACCTGATGGAAATACCATCGCTGTCGTTGCAGTGGATTATAAGGATAAAGGTATGGCTATTGGCAAGAATGGTAGAAACGCTGAGAAATTAAGGTTTCTTGCAAAGCGATATTTTCAGATAAGCAGCGTCTTTATTGTTTAAGTAGGAAAAAAATTAAACGTCAGAACAAAACATTTATAATGGGAAATATTAATTTGGCAATATAGCGCGCGAGGTTAATTGGCTATGGGAAAATCGCCTAATGGCGAATTCGCTGCAAGAAAGCTAGTCAGGAATAGAAAGAAGTGGCGATGGAGGAGCATATACTATAAGCGGCGCATGCTGATGTTGGATGTTAAAGCCGATCCTCTTGAGGGCGCCCCAATGGCCCGTGGAATAGTTATCGAAAAAGTCGGGCGGGAAAGTAAGCAGCCAAACAGCGCCATACGAAAATGCGTAAGAGTTCAACTAATAAAGAATGGTAAGGTTGTAACAGCTTTTCTTCCAGGCGACGGGGCGTTAAACGTTATTGACGAGCATGATGAGGTGACAATTGAGGGAATAGGCGGCTCGAGGGGTAGATCAATGGGAGACATTCCCGGAGTCAGATGGAAGGTAGTTACAGTTAACGGGGTTTCCCTTAAAGATCTAGTTATTGGAAGAAAAGAGAAACCTCGACGCTAAAACGCGTATTTACTTTAAGTATCTTTTATCACCATATGTCTGAATATTCCTCAAGAAGCGTATCTATAATTTCATCTCTCTCAGCTTCCGCCGTGTATTCTATTGGAAAATGCTTTCTTAATGGCATTATTAGAAAATGTATTATCCTGTTTATCGCATCATCCCATATTTCAATCATATCCTTCTTCGCTTTCAGCAGCGAATGCCCTTGTATAACCGCGTAAATGTCATCAAAGCCTATGCTTGTCTTTGACATAAATATGCAGTCACCAAGTTTCAACGCGCATATGTCCAGTCTCTCCTCAGCTATGTAGTTTCTTACGAGTCTATAAACATGGTCTATATCGATCTTTATATCGGATATCACGCCGTAATCACTGTCGGTCATTAAAAAGCTCTTTATTAATACTTCGATTAGCTTAGATATGTTTGTCTCATCCTCTATGAACTCGCCCTCAATTCTCTTTCTTAAAGAGTTTTTTTGAAGGGGCATGTCTTCTTCACTCTGCCCAAAATTGTCGATGATCTAATAAAATTTCTGTGATTAGAAATAAAAGTCTATTGAAAAAATATTTGCCGCAAAAATATGCTTATAATAAGTATTTTATCATCTATTTAATGCTTAATTCTTAAGAGTTTATAAACTTAGAATTTTTTAACTATAAATACCTATAGAAATCCCTAGGTTTAAGCTCGCTAAACTCATCTGTATGTTCTGCGATGTGTCTCCTTATATCGAGACAGAGATGACACTTTGACACATATCCATCATCCTTCTCCCTATATCCATATTCTCTAACTGCGTATTCAAAGAGCTTCATTATGCCTTTAGGCGATACTAAAATCTCTATTATCGGATGTTCATCAAGATTTACTCCATCTTGGCAGATTTTTTCCAAATCTCTAGCATCCCCCAAAGATACGCCAGCGCAATAACCTGAAATGTAATTACAATAGTTATCCACATGAACGTGCCAATCCCTTGTTAGTTCTTCCATGCATGACTCATTAAAGAATCTGCTGGCCGGATATCTCCTATAAATGTAACCGATTCTGTATGGTGCCCTACCCATAGGCAAAATCGAGGGAAAACTTAGTCCAGCATAAAGTCCGAGCGGATCCTTTTCACCTATCACGGACAGATACTTTTCAAAGGATAAGGTTCCCTTAAGACCTATTGCCCTCATCTGATTTAAGAAAAGTTCTTGGTAAACAATAACGCTGCCAAATACGTGTTCACTTATCTTTATGGCCCGCTCTATACGCTCGAAGGGAATATGCTCAACGAGAAACGGGTTAACGCTTATAAGTATACCCTTTAAACCCGCATCTCTGAGTTTACGAAGTTTCTCCTCAGTTTCCTCATCATCAGTGCACCAGAAACAGTTTGTTTCAACAAAAATCGAAGGAACTTCATACTCATCAGCCATTTTAACCAAGTTAAGCAATAAATTAAAATTCAGGAAAGGCTCTCCGCCAGTGAAGTGTAAGCCGAGATTAACTCCTATTTGACTGAAATTTTTTGGATACCGCTTTTTAAAAGATGCTGAGAGAATCTTCAAAATTTTCTCAGCGTCACTTAAGCTTATCCAATCGCTTCTCCACTTAGGGGAGCAAGCATACATGCAATGCCTGCATTCATTAGTGCACTTGTATGTTAGAAATATTCCGCCTGAAAATGGCTCAGGAATAATCAATCGATTCATGTCCAATCTTTCTCCGAACTAAGCTATTTTTTCAATGGTGTAAAGCTGATGAAGAATAAATGTTTATTTGCCGCTAAATCTATGGTGTAATAGGGATGATGTGATAAAAAGGTTGGAGCCAAATCGCGCAATGACCAAGAGTTACTCCACTGACCTATTTTAGCCCCAAACTCAAAAAAGATGCCTATGAATCTATTCCTTGAACGTCGGAGGTAACTTAAATTTTCTTTTAACCCTATCGATTTGTTCTCCGATAACTTCTATTTCATCCAGGTTTGCTGTTCCAAGTTTTCTTTCCTCGGCAAGCTTCAGATATTTCACTTTATTAGGAGCTATGCCCATGGCTGCCGTTGCGACAGCGTCCACGGCAACCATATTTGTGCCTGCAATAATAATGTTCATTTGAACCGGTGAACCGTAGACTTCATCTTCCTCGGAACCAACTAGCCCGTCTACAACATTAAGTTTCACTTTGTCCCTGAAGAGCATTGTTAAATCAACTATTTTCTCATTCAACCTATCATGCATGATGCTTTTTGGAAGAATCAGCCCCATAAGATTTTTCATGCATAATGTAACTAAGGCCATATGGTGAACCTTAAGCTTCGGAACATTTATTATGCATGTGCTTCTAAGAGATGTTTCGGCAATCCCAACTTCGTGTAACGCTAAAGCGTTAGGTATTTTTAGTTTAATTATTGGGTCTCTATTTAAGTCTATGAGCCTAACTTTATGCCGTCTTACAACATCCTTTATTCCCACAACATTAAACGCCCTCTCAGTGTCGCCAGCTCCACCCTCGCCCACAACCACATCGCTTACTCCTAAATCCTTGAGGTACATAATTATGCCCTCAATGATGCGTGAATCAGTTGTAACGCCAGTTGAAGGGGGCTTAGCTGAAACATAATTTGGCTTGATAAGAACTTTATCCTCGCTTGATATGATTTTTTCAGAGCCAATTAATTTTAGAGCTCTCTCCAACATTTCATGCAGATCATCACCTTTAACAACGGCTACTTTTGCCTTCTTCATCGTAACCACTCGCAGCTGATTAAAGTTAACCCCAGCTTAACTATTTTTCGGATTCTCCCATTATTGATGAGAAAACTCTCCGTAACTGCTCTTAAGGTTCTCTATCTCAATAATGCTGTTTTAGATCCTGGTTAAATGGCAAGTTTAATATCGCATATATGGCTTCCTCCGCCTGTTTAATAGAAATTTACTACGCCTGTTTATTCGAGAGGGTCCATGGGTCCCTCATGAGCACATCTATTAGCAAATCTTTATCTTTGGGGTTGTTCAGGCATTTCTCTTACCTTAATTCGTAAACGTGGGTAAATTGTTAAATAGCGATGAGAGAATTAGCACTGACATTTTTGGCTGTCTATCTCTAGTAAACACGCCTTTCCTGTTTAAGATTGTTCTTCCCGGATTCTGCGGGGTTCTGAAATCCGCAAAGACCCATACATGTAAACCATTAATAAAATTCTTCTTTGACAGGGCTTCCACATATTTCCTAATAAATTCTGCTTGGTAGTCCTCAGACCACATGTTTGGGGGGTCGCTGTGTAACCCTATAATAGCGTCGGCGCCAAATTCCGTCATGATTATGGGTTTCTCTGGATTTTTCCTATGAATCTCCTCGAGATCTGTTATCATAGAATTTACTCCCTCATCTATGTTGCCCCATTCAGAATACCATCCTCGATAAAAATTCAGCGATATAACGTCTACGTAGCTTAAAGCCAGATCTCTAACGCTTTTATGCGATGCAAATGTTATTGGCCTTGAGGGATCTATCTCCTTGAAGTATGCGGCAAGTTTCCTTATGAACTCGGCAACTTCAGGTATGTCGCTCGGCGGCTCGTTTAAAATACTATACATTATGACCGATGGCCTATTCCTGTGCTCCCTAATCATCTCGCTGATAACTTCCTTTGCCTTAGCCAAATAGTCCCCACCGCTAAATAGTTTAGATAAATCCTCTCTTTTTGCGATTATTCTCTCAATGCCCGAGTAGCATAGGGGTGGCTCTAAAATCACTAGAAAACCGAATTCATCCGCCAAATCTAAATGTTCGTTAGAATACGGATAATGAGATGTTCTAAAAGAATTCGCCCCCATCTTTTTCATGAGGTAAAAATCTCTCACAAGCACCGGACCCGGCAAATATTTGCCGAAAATAATGAAATCTTCATGTCTACCAAAACCCTTTAAAAAAATCGCCTTTCCATTTAAGTATATTCTGCCGTCTTTAACTTCAATATCTCTGAAACCTATACGCTCATACACGGAATCCCTAATACTTCCACCAATACAGAGTTCCAGGATTAGAATATATAGGTTGGGCGCCTCTGGGCTCCAAGGTTTAATTCCCTCAATTTTTCCCTCATAAATATGTTTGCCGGGTTCCACATCACTGATTTTCTCCCTGTATATGATTGAGTTTAAGTCTTTGCTACCTAAAATTACATTTAAGTCAACTGTCTCTTCAGATACGATGTCGACTGAAACCTTCAAGTATCCCTTACTGTCGGCATTTACGGTTACGTCTCTAATATAATGCTGGTCAGCGAACTCTATGTATACTGGTCTATGTATGCCTCCGTAATGGAAGAAATCAAAAGCTGTTAAATTAAATTTCACTGCTGGGGGCAAAGCGCTTAGTGACGGCGTATTATCCACTTTCACTACGACCCTATTGAAGTCTCCAGTTTTTAAATCGCCAATTTTAAATCTGAACGATGTAAAAGAACCCTCATGTTCTCCCACAAATTTTTCATTAATCCAAACTTTAGTTTTATATCCCGCCCCTTCAAATATAATCCAAGCCATCTTTCCATCCAGGTTTTCCCCCATATAGAAGTCTTTCTGATACCAAGCGGCGCCACTAAATTGATCCCATTTAGGATTTTGCTCATTCCATGATGATGGAACATAAATCAGATCTTCTGATTCAAATCTCCTAAACCACTCCTCTTTCTCACCGATGTTGTCCTCATCAACTCTAAATTTCCAGAATCCCTCTAAGGATATTTTGGGTCTAAACCAGCTTTTCATATACCATCATAAATGATCTTCACTATTTAACCATAAAAATTTTCTTGATGTTTTTGTCTTCACATAAAAAGGCAATCTAAAGCATAAACGCATCAATCTGGTTTACTAAATATTTAATAACTGATTTATTATCAGATCCGGCTTAAAAAGCTCCATATCTTCATATCTTTGACCAACGCCAAGGAATAGTATCGGCTTTTTTGTCACATAAACTATTGAGATTGCAGCTCCACCCTTCGCATCAGCATCCATCTTCGTTAAAATTGAGCCGCTGATATCTACATATCTATTAAATTCTTCCGCTTGCGAGACAGCATCATTTCCAGTTAAGGCATCACCAACAAATATTGTGAGGTCCGGCTTTACAACACGGATTATTTTCTCCATTTCAGCCATAAGATTTTTGTTTGTCTGCATCCGCCCAGCTGTATCAACTAGCACTACATTTATTCCCCTTGTTTTAGCGTACTGTACGGCATCATATGCCACTGCAGCAGCGTCTGAACCATACCTGTGCTTTATTAAATGAACCCCAAGTTTCTTGGCATGCTGCTCAAGCTGCTCTATTGAGCCAGCTCTAAAAGTATCGCTGCATGCTAAGACAACAGAGTAGCCTCTCTTAAGCAGCAGATTAGCGATTTTAGCAATAGTTGTTGTTTTTCCAGTCCCATTTATTCCAACAAAAATGATGACGCATGGCTCTTTCAAAACTTGCTTCTTCTTAACGATCTCTATAAGGTCTACTTTATTTGGGGTTTCAAACAGCTTTAGAAGCGTTTCCCTCAATGCCTCTTTTATTATTTTACGCTTATCATTAAATCTACCTATCTTTAAACCTGCAAGGTTGCTCTCGAGCTGCTCGCATATATGATCGGCAACAACAACAGCAACATCATTTTCTATAAGGGCGAGCTTAAATTCCCAAATAATTTCTCGGATTTCTTCCGGTTTAAGTTCTGTTGTTGAAACCTTAGTCACGAATCCGCTTATGACTTCACGTAGCTTTTCAAACATGCCCCTTTCTCTCTTATCTTTGTCCTCTGAGCGTTGCTGTTAATTCTTGAAGTTTATTTTGCCCCTCTTGCATTCTGATTAAAACTTGATTTAGCTGCTGTTCTAGGGCCGCCTTAGTCTTGTTTAGTTCAGCTATACGGTTTGCTATATCCTCTTTAGCTTCCTTTATAGATTTTTCAACAGCTATCCCAGCGCCTATACCGTAAACAACTTTATCTGTATCCTCAAGTTTAGCTTTAACATATGAACCTCCGCCTATTGGGACAAATATTGAATCGGAATCTTTCTTTTCAATTCCCTCAAGAGACATGCTGGCTAAATTGAGTTCTGTTATGGCCGCATTAATGAGGTTTACTCTCGATTGGAGATATTCAGCGGTGTTTTCCAATATTCTAAGCTCAACTATCAGCCTTCTAACATCATCCTCAGTTGAGGTTGACATTTATTAAATCACCCAAAAGCTAAAAAGAGCCACGTAGCTTAAATAGGTTAGGTTTCCTCCTCAGATGGCATCTCCTCAACGTTTTCGATCTTTATTTGAAAACGTTTAACTCTATGCTTGCTTCCTAAGAGTTTATAGATTTCCTCTATGGCATGCTCCGGTTTTAGGGCTCTAACCTCCTTCTTAAATGTTGTCTTAAAGTTGGGTTTCACGATTTTTCCAATCACCCTATAGATTTTAATTTCACTCATGATGTTTAACCACCTTTAAGGCTTGACTTATCATGAACAATTCCGGGCCTGTTGTTAAGGAGCCTGCGACGGCAACGTTGCTGTTTCCAATAAGTCCCGTGGCCACATATGGGATTCCACAGTTGACGGTTCCAACATTAATGGGAGCTTTTAAAACCTCGCCTAAAAGTTTTTCCTCCTCGGGTTTAATTAGCGGATGGGCTAAAACTCCCTTATCTGTTGCAACTGCAAGCGAGCCGATATAAGGCAGTCCAGCAATTTCGCCGGGCACAGCCTCAACGCCAAGCGTATCAGAAATCGCCTTAACCTCAGACTTTTTCAGCCTAGGATCAACTATTGCGCCTCGATTATTGGCTAAAACAAGATTTCCAAAAGCGGTCTTTTTGCTATCCTCCATCACAGTTATGTTAACCTCAGTGAACGCTTTTTTCAAGGCGGCTATTTCCTCATCATATACCGAATGCGGAAGAATCAGCCCGTAAGAGTTGGCGCATACCAAAGAGCCAATCAACACTGAGCCGCTTACGTTCGTCTTTACAACGTTTACGTTGAACCATTTCTCAACCTTCTTTATTATGCTCTCGGGCAGCTGATTTGGCACAATGACGAACCTGTCAGTTGCTCGCATAAATACACCTATGCTTGCGCTGCCAAAAATATCGAGGAGGAAAAGCGGCATCCCTATTCTCCTTCAGCTAAGTGGACTGTTACCAACCCATCTTTATCCTTTGCAGCTTTTATCCTAACCTTTCGTGGAGGCTTCTCGATCCCCCTACTCCAAACCTTCTCATTAACCTCGTTTGAGATTATTATGTCCTCATTTTCAACCTTCATATGCCTTCTAATAAACTCCCTAAGTATGCGCATTGCTCTAGGAGCCCTTTTGGTCACTGGCATAATCCACGCCTTGCTAAGCGGAACAGTATATACGCGTTCTTCTACGATATCACTTTCAGATTTAGATTCGGTCTTCTTTTCCTCAGTTTTCTCTTCCTCTCTCTTATCACTCATCAGCAACACCTCAAGCTTTTATCTTTGTTCTTCTCCAATGCCTTTTAGGAATTCTGGCGACCTTACCTAAGGTTCTAGCTATGACCCATGAGGGTACAGCCCTACTTTCCTTACCAGCTTTTATAAGTCTAAGTTTTTTGGCGAGGGGCTTATATCTAGCCACTTTCACATCCTCCTTATACGAATCTCCCTTTTATCCATTTGCAGCCTTCTTAAAATCTCTTTCAGCCGCTCATCATCTATCGGAATGCTTATTCTCCCTTGCTGCGCAATCTGAATGAGCTGCAGTTCAAGATGAGACGCAAACTCAGGTTTAACCATTTTAAGGTTTGTAAGCCTCTGTCTAGCTTCCGGCGTGAGTATTTTTCGTAATACGGCTTGTTTCTCCATCTCAAACTTTTTCTGTGCTTCTACTGCCTCCTGCTCCTGCAAAAGCCTCTGCTGTAGCTCCATGAGTTTTCGTTTTCTTATCGCTTCAAGCTCATCTTCACTTGCATTCAAGGATAATGCACCTGCCTTTTAGTACTTCGTTAGTTCCGGAATAGCCTTTTCTAGTTCCTTTCTAATTTCAGCTGCAAGCGAGTCCAGAAGCTTCCTTCCCTCAGGGGTGATTACTCTTCCCCTACCCATTACAGTCTCTATGAAACCAGCTTTCTCAAGCTGCTGTAAGGCTCTTCTTATTATTGCTCCGCCCCCCTTCCTAGCATGCTCGGGTCTAACTCCCATATTCTTTCTTCCACCATATTCAGAGCGTAAATGTTCAATACCTATCGGCCCCATCACATAGACTTTCCGAAGTAGGGATGCGCATCGAATATACCACCAGTCTGGGTTTTGTGGGGGGCGCTCAGCGTGGGCGCCGGTTTTAACATATGGCGCCCATTCCGGCGGCCTGATAGCGTCGACATTATCCTTTAAGTATTTCGCTAACCGTTCTATTAATATTGCTGGTGGGACATCGTATGGTGTCGGCAATGTTACTCATTCCTCGCTTAATCCACTTCTTCACTATTCTAGAATGCAGTCTTATAAATACTTACTTCTTCTTTTTAGGCTTAGATAATGTGAATGTATGGCCAATTATTTGAGTTACTCTTGCGCCAGTTGCTAAAGATACTTTTTGGGCTATGCTTTCCACAGCGCCGCTTGTTAAAGCCGTTTTTAACACCTTAACCTTCACCGTTCTTCTCTTATCGAGGTGTTTGATTATCTCCATTATCTGGGCCTCGGTTAATCCCTTCTTGCCAATTCGGACAGTTGGTTCTTCGGAGGAAATTTTCTTAGAAGATGCTTGCGCTGGCATTACGTACTCCTCTTCCTTAATGGCCTCCTCATGTGCCCACCGCAATATAGGCATGTGATAATCATGTGTGGTTCTCTTCTTAATTGTATGCGAACACGTGAGCTTACTCCGGGGAAAATGAACCTTTTGCAATGCTTACATATTAGGAGGCGTTTTTCCCTCGGCAGCTTAATTCTAGCTCGCATAGCAATTTTCCTTGCGTTTTCCACGTATTTCTGCGCCAGATCCGGTCTTTCATGAAGCATTTCTATGGCCAGGTTGAAGAGCCGCTCGATGCGTTCCAGAGCTATTTCCTTAATTTTTTTTCCATTCATAATTTTTCCTAACTTTACTTCACTCACTTTGATTATAAAAATATATATGCCTAAATTATTTCTGGCTCTCTAAAAAATTGTAAATGTTTACTAAGGATATGAGCCAACTTAGGTAGGAGTTTATTGAAGCCCTAAGCGCCGTAGTATCCTCGGCCTTAAACTTCAATAGTATGCTTTCTCCATCCCTAAATACTTTAACCTTTGAGCGATATCTCAAGGTTGCAGCGGTTTCTGGCTCAATAGATTTCCTCATTATCTCAGCTTCATTAACGGATGGAAACGTAAGGCGTATAACTGCCGACGCTTCCTCAATCATACCTGCCACGCTACGTGAGAGATTTTTATACGCGGCCCTATTTCAGCATTGCTGGGTAAAGTATAAAAAGAGATGCATGCTAAGCAATCTTCGCTACTTGTGAAGCGTAAATATACATCATAAATTGATGGGGCTTCCTCAGCCTTAAATATGGGTATCTCAAAAAATTCTGATAGGCTCGATGCCAATTTTTCCACTTCGCTGCCTCTTATTTCAGTAGAATCTAAAAACATATATTTAATTAGTTTTTTCTGGTTATTCTCCTTAGAAGCCCCGAACTCCCTTCTTAACCTTACGCCTGAAACATATAAGCGCGGCGCTTTCTCGCTCATTTTTCCATCAACTACTCTGAAGAACCTTATTCTTCCCGGGCTGCCCTTCCATCTATCAACTACAATGATTTTTTCAATCTTCATTTGAACGGCTTTTTCAGCAAGATCGAAAAAGCTTGTTTTTCCCCGGTTAATTTTCACTAAGCCGGGTATTGAGCGGGCTAAATCATTGCATAGGCTTCTAACTCTTCTAGTGGGCCTATGCGAGGTCGTTAATAAAATCATTTGTTTTATCCTTTTTAAGCGCCTTTGGCTGCGCGCTCAGCAGTTATGCCAATCTTGGTTTTCGGCGTGTACGCTCCGCCGGCAAACCTGAAGCCGCACCTATCACAGATCCATATGCCAACGCTTTCTCTGTGCACATGATTTAATCCACATTGTGGGCATGGATGCGGTTTCCTCATTTCAGATATAACTTCAACATAGCGTTTCCTAACAGATACACCATACTTTGGGCCGAACCCTCTAGCTGGTCCAACCTTCTTTGTTCTTTTTCCCATTAGGTCTTCACCACCATTTTTCTCAGCTCTTCAGCTTTCTCTTTGGCTATATGAGCGGCTTCCATAATCTGTTGCGGTTTTAACGCTCCAGTGCCGCCTTTTTGAATCGCACTTATCTTATTATCCTTATCAAATGTTATCGTTAACCGTGCGCTCATGGCCTCTTCCTCCTCAAGCCATGGGTCTACGACTAGCTTATCGCTTATATTCGCTAAAGTGACAGATACCGGGAGGTTCTTTATTGGCAGCGGAATATAATCGTTTGTTTTCTTAACCTCATTTTCCTCCACAACGTATACCGGAATTTTAGTATTCAATAGAGCGGCTAATGCCGCTAGCGATGATGCATCAATTAAATTCCCATCATGATTAAGCACATAGATATCAATGAATATTACATAAACCTTTTTCCCCGGGATAATACATAATTTCTCTAGGTCGATAGCTTTAGATTCACGTATGCCCCTATCGACAACCCTTGCTAATTCGATGGATTCTTCGCTGGGCGGACCAGCTTCAAACTCTGGCGATGCCAGCGGCACAAACTCTGAGTTTACAGTGAAAACCCCCTCATTAGGCCGATCTAGGAAAGGGTCGCCTATCTCAACTTTAACTCCTACGACAACTTCTGTTTTACCAAGCAGCACTCTGGATGAACCCTCAGCTTTCTCAATTATTCCTGTTTCCACTTTTATCGGGCGGTAATCTTTAAGTCCTCTACCATCAAGTCTCTTGCCGCTGGCCACCATTTGGGCTATCTGCTTCTGCCTTATGCGTGAAACCATTATCGAAGACATTCTTCAACCTCCTCCTTAATTGTTACGTATCTAGCCTTCAAGGCTTCCTTCTGAAATTTATATATTTGCTTACAGCCATCCATTGCAAGGTTTAGGGACTGATTAAACTCTTCAATGGTTAATGATCCATCCATTTGCAGAAGCGATATTAATCCCAGATTTGGCATGTACGCAACTGGCACATCAGCCTCACCCTCCTTATCTTCAATGTCATTGAGATCTAGCACTATGACGCCGTCAACCTTTCCAGCGGCGCATGCTACCACAAGGTCCCTCATTGGGACGCCAGCGTCGGCTAATGCTAAGGCGGCAACGGTTGTACCAGCGCATCTTGTTCCACCATCAGCTTGAAGTACCTCGATGAATATGTCAATGGACGTTCTTGGGAACTTCTCAAGAAATATTGCCGGCTCAAGGGCCTCTTTTATAACTTTGGAGAGTTCTATTTCACGTCTTGATGGTGCTGGAGACTTACGCTCCTCAACCGAGAATGGAGCCATATGATATCTGCATCTGAGAAGAGCCCTATCTGGTAAAGCTAAATGTCTAGGGTGAACCTCTCTAGGCCCATAAACAGCAGCTAATATTTTATTTTTTCCCTGCTCAATATAGGCTGAGCCGTCAGCATTACTTAATACACCTACTTCCATCTTTATTAGCCTAAGCTCGTTCGGTTTTCTTCCATCGACTCTCAAACCATTTTCATTTATCAACCTGATTTTCCCACTCACTTCTTTTCACCTTTCTCCTTCCTTATCATTTCAGTAATCCGATCCGTCAGTCCAGAGGTATGAGCTTCCTGAGCAATCTTCTCGATTGCCATGATAGCCAATCTTTCATGCTCCGGACTTGGTCCAGAAATTAATATTATGCCATTTTGCCCAACGGTTATTTTACATTCAGTCTCTTTTTTAAGCATATTTATCATCGAGGCTTTACGCCCGATGATCCTAGGTATTTTTGCAGGAGAAACTTTAACTATTTGTCCTTGAGTGATTTTTCCAAGCCCCGGCTCCTTAATTGTGAGAACCGGATCAATAGTTCGGTCGAAAGATATAATTTTAGCAAAAATTAAATCTCCAACGTCCAGAAATCTCGTTAGATCATCCTTCTGCTGTCTAAAGGGTTTGTTTAGCGCTTCGCTGGCTCTTAAAGCGGCCTTGTAGGGGGAATTTATGTTGACAACCCAACCGTTAATGTTCACATCTTCTATCTTGCCAATAACCTGGTCGCCAACTGAAGGAATATAGAACGTGTTTAGTGCAACAACTTGAACCACTTTTTCTCCATACTCTACAAGTCCAAGTCTGCTAGCGTAAATCCTAGATTCATCCTTATACGTGTTGTTGCCAGCCACATAGTCACCTTCTGCTAGAAGGTCGCCGGGAGTTACTACCTGCCTATTTTCAAAAAAGAACATAATGATGCCACCTAAATTACTTTAAAATTTTAGCCTCTAGGTTTCCGTGAGTGATCTCACCCATTTTCTCTAAGAAGGGCCCGTAAAATCCAGCTGGCATCTCTAGGATTATGGAAAGCGAACCGTCGCTTAACCAAGTTTCATTTTTTATTGTTCCAAAGGATTTTAGAGCCCCATAAGATTTGCCAGCATACTCGGGGGGTATGCGAGCCGCTACAGAGATCTTTTCAACGCTGAGCGGTAAAACTGAGCGCAAAACTTTAATGGCTTCATTTGCTTGCTCCTCGACGCTTTTAAATGGGTCGATGGAAAAGTGAACTTGCTCAAGAGCTTGCTCTATACGGGTTGGCGGGTGAGGAAGCTTCGTTCTTGGATCCATAGCATTGCGTGATATAAAATCAATAATCTGCCTACGCTTCTCCTCAATAAGCTGTCTTCTCTGCTGGGTTGTTAGCTGGAGAGTGCCCTTCTTAAGTATGACCTTGGCTATTTCTAGCGGGTCTAGGGTTCCAAAGGCTTCTTTTAGTTTCTTTTCGGGGGATCTCAAGCCCTTATTTGCATCAGTAAATATTACATCTGTAACTAGTACGTCTGAAAGCGATACGGATTTTCCGCTACGGAATGCAAATGCTGGGTCTGGTTTAACTATTATCTCAAAATTCTCTCCATTTATATTTATGCGTGCAATCGTATAATTTTTACTCATCCTCTCTCAGCTACCTTACACTTCCTTTATGTATTTCTCAACTTCTTCGTCAGACAACATTCTAAACCGTCTGGTTGAGGCTGGAACAACGGATATTTTGATTCTAGGCTGTTCGCCCCTAGCCTGCATCGACTTAATTAAGCATTTAACTCCAAGCTTTATGGCTTCTTCAAGTGTTAAGTCATCACGGTACTCTTCCCTAAGCACGTTCTCAGCGGTTTCACGGCCAATTCCTATAGCAACAGCCTTATATGCCCTATATGTTCCGCTCGGGTCCGTTGTAAAGAGTTGGCTTCCGCTCTTATCGACTCCGGCGAAAATTATGGAAACGCCAAAGGGCCTGACTCCAGCATGCTGTGTGTAAAGCTGTTTTATGTCGCCTATTCTTTTTGCAACAACCTCTACATCCACCGGTTCATCGTACATGAGCCTATTGCTCTGAGCGAAAACTCTGGCCTCATCGATCAATATTCGTGCATCAGAGCTTAAGCCGACAACTGCGGCTCCAATGTGCTCATCAACTTCATATATTTTCTGAGTGAACTTTGGATTCTGCAGTTTAGACTCAATTTTTTCCTCAGCCCCTATAATGACCCCCTCGGGACATGTTATACCTATAATGGTTGAGCCCCTATAAACTGTTTCCAATGCGTATTCAACTTGGAATAATCGGCCATCTGGGGAAAAAACTGTGATGGCTCTATCATATGCTCCTGGAACCGCAAAGACAGACAATTTTCATATCACCCTCTCTTCCATCATCAAATCTTTCTCTTCTCTTTGAGAAGTAGAAGATGAAACTAAAAAACCTTTTGCATTTATTTTTTCCATTTAACTTTATTTTTTTCCCATGCCTATTTCCTTTTCCTAAAGACCTTGACGCTGTCAATGTCGCATACTATTCGAAGCCGACCTCAACGAGCCTCCTAACCTCATCAACGGTTTTGGCAACCGCTGTGTGTGAGCCTTTCTAGACTGTCCTTTCTAACCTTTTCAGCGTAGACCTCTTTATATCCACTGGGTTTTGAACCCGGCTGGAAAGGTTGATCCACTGAACCTAGCGTCTGAACCGTTCAGGTAGACCAGCCTAGAAGACTAGGTTCGGCGGATCAAACCCATCCTGGAAATACAGGCTCTGCCAGGCTGAACGTTTAGGACCTAGTATGCTAGGTGATCCTAAACAAGCATGATCCTTGGATCTAGAAGTCTAGGTCCGTCTGCTAGGATATCCTGAATGTTTAGGTTGGATCACGCGGGGAAACATTATTTTCCAAAAACGCCTAGCCACAACCGTTCAAATAATAATTTTTAGCAAAATCTGTTAAAGATGCATTTTTCTGGGCTGAAACAAAAAGAGGAGTTAAATGCGGGAGAAATCTCCACGAAGAATCGAAATGGTTTTTTCAGCGGTTAATACGCATTTTAGCAGATCATCAATCGTTGATAGTAGGGTTGCAATATTGTCGCCATAATACTTTATGGTTGTAACAACTTTTCTATCTATCTTCTGCGTCTCCACAATTAATCCATTGGGAGTTTCCGCATTATCAGGCGAGACGGCCTTAAATATGGCTTCCGCCTCCGCCTCATCATCGTAGACGAGCAATATTTCAGCTTCCACCTCTTTTCATCCTCACCATATATTCTTTTACTAGGGAGTCAACATGCTTCAAGAATTGCATTTTCTGCTCGTAGGGCACTTGAGCGCCGGCTGCAATATCATGTCCACCGCCTATTCCCAAGCATTTCTCCGCAGCCATGCTTATTATTTCTCCAAGATTTAATCCCATTCTGGCTATCGAATCTGTTGTGCGCGCTGAAATTTTAAGCACTCTTTCTTTAGGCATGAAGGAATATGCAACCAGCGGCTTCTCCGGCTTCGGCAAGTTCATTGTGATTATAGTTGATATTGCGCTTATAGATTTCTCATCAATATCTTTCTCGCCATGAAGGACATAGATACTCTCCCATTCTTCAATGCGATCCGGATTTTCATTTAACCACTTAAGATATTTAGTGATGGTATGCCTATAATCCTCTAGAACTGTGAGGGCTTCCTCATAGGTTGCACTTCTATCGCCCATACATATGGCCACCCCTAAGCCCGGAACCCCCATTCTTCCAGTTGCGTTTAGGAGGAGTGCGAACTCTCGGGCATCTCTAAGCGGCGTCCAAGATCCCTCTTTTACAAGGATATATATCGCGCCTATAAGGTTCATGGCTACTTCGCTTTTGAAACCTTTTGAGATCAAATAGTTGTGCAGAGCAGAGAATATCTTGCGTTTTTCGTCTGATGTAAGATCCCTTAGAGCGCGCCACCTATCGTTTCTTTTGAGTTCAATGTTTAGTTCGCTTAGGAACGCTAGTGCTCTATCCTCCTCCCCACTTATTCCGGGTATGTAAGGATTTGTCGTATAAGCTAGGGCTTTATGTATTGGCCGCGTTTCCCTACCGAAGAACAAAAGGTCTATCTCAACGGCCAGCAGCCCAGATCTAATTGCATCGCTGACAATAAACTCATTTACGCCACCTAGCCTTCTCTCATCATATTTATCCTGTAGATCTCCTAAAGATCCTATAACGGCTAGATGGGAAAGATCAATATTATTCTCATTTATGGACTTTGCCACTAAATACGCTATTCCAGCGGAGCTTATTTCCCGTGCCCCATCTATCCCCAGTAGATGTGGATTAACATGTATGAAGGTTTCTTTAGGTTTACCTATAGGCTGATGATGATCCAATATAATTGTTTCCCTATTTTCTGCTTTAGCGCATAAAACGTCGAGGTAGCCGCTTCCCATATCGGTAAATATTACTAGAGTATCTCCCCCGCTCTGTGAATATGCCTTATTTATGACCTCCTCATCTAACCATCGTTCTATTCTAATGCAGAATCTAGCTTCCGTCCGAAATAGAGCTTTCCCCAGAATTCCGGCGGCTGATATGCCGTCAGCATCCATGTGAGATATTATAAGGATCTTTTTATCCCTATCTAGGCTTTCAAGAATAACCTTAGATGCCGTGCGGGCTTCATTAATAATGTCGCTAACTTTATCATGGGTCATTTGGAACCCTTTTAGGTAATAGAGGCTACTGTTGCCCTATACTCCCAGTTTGAGGGTAATATGCCCCTCTCCTTATAGTAGTCAGATAAACGGTGAATCTTAGATTCAATGAGCTGCAAGGCTCTCTTATTATGCTTGTCTTTCTTATTCCTCTGCAGATGGGCTGTTATACGCGCGGCTTTCCTGAGGAGATTTTCTAAATCCTCAGGAATTTTGGGCGCTAGAGCATTCTCTTTAAGTATCTCAGTTATGCTTTTTCCAACTATTGGTTTTACAAGCGGAATACCATACTGGTCTCGCAGTATTACACCTATCCTGCTTGGGGGGATCCCCTCCCTGGCAAGCTTAACTATTAAGGCTACAATCTCCTCAGGTTGATACTTACACCAGCTTGGGGCTCTCTTCCCAACGGGTCTGGTGGAATGTGAGCGCCCCTTTTCCTTTTTGGGCAATACTAATCCTCCAGTAAGCTTTTGAAAAAGAGACGCACACGCATTTAAAAGCTTTGTTGTTCTGCATTTCCCAATCTTCCGCATGATTAATGTGTTTTCCCTCACTCAGCAGTAATTTAGAAACTTGAGGGACCTAGTTTAGTCATGGGTAGAGTTAATATTTCAATTTAGGAAAGATTAAAAGCGCGATTGTACAATAATTATTTAGGCTGTCTAAAATTACATAGAAAGTGGTTGTTATGTGGGATAAGATAGTAAAAGCATTGGAAGGTTATCCTGAAAGACTCAATATTGCAAAAATACTCATTAAGAATGGCTTAAGTGTGAGAAATGGAAAAATCTACTGTGGAGACATAATTATACCAGTCGTTAGAATAAGCCGGGTTGCTGGGGTTGATAGGAGAACCGTTACTCAAACTGTGAAAATGATTGAGAGCAACCCGGATTTAAAGGTCATATTTAATGGCATAAGCCCGGCTGGATCATCGCTGCGTGATGTGGCTAGGCATTTAAACTTTGGTGTTGTTGAGATAACTCCGGTGGATGCCAGAACACCTGGCATATTGGCAGCTGCAGCCCTGCTAATAGCGCAAAAGAACATAAGTATAAGACAGGCGATAGTTGATGATCCGGAGCTCACCCCTGAGCCGAAGCTGACGCTTATAACCGAAATGAAGGTGCCCGGTGAACTTATACCTGAGTTCCTGAAGATAAAAGGCGTTTCAAAGGTTTCGGTGTATTGAGGAAGATAGCATGCTTGAGCTGCTAGGGATATCTTCTCTATCGTTTATGGCAGCTCTATCTGGCGCCGTTGTTCCAGGACCAGTTTTCATGCTCGTAGTTTCGGAGTCCATAAGAAGCGGTAGGATAGCCGGTCCCTTAATTGTGCTTGGACATTTAATTCTTGAATCGCTTATAATTTTCCTAGTGTTCTTAGGATTGGGGCCATTGATGAAAACTAAGCATGCTTTAACTATAATGGGTTTTATCGGCGGAGCCATGCTGTTGTTCATGGGTTTTCGCATGATGAGGGACGCATTAAACCTAAAAATTAACAATGAAGCATTAGTCTCCAATTCTAGCATCGCCAAAACAAGATGGGCTTCGCATGGCTTGCTTATTTCCGGATTTTTAAGCAGCGGTTCGAATCCCTATTTCTTTCTTTGGTGGCTGATGGATGGATCCCCATTGATAATTAGCGCCGTATCTTTCGCTGGAGCATCAGGCTTATTAGCGTTCTTGGTTGGGCACGCATTTGCGGATTTAGCGTGGTTTAGTTTCGTAAGCTACTCCATTCATAAAAGTAGAAAGTTTTTAAGCCGGAGAATTGTTAAGGCAATACTTTTTGGCAGCTCCATAGTCCTAATCTCTCTCGCAATTTATTTGCCATTTTCACTTTATTTTTAAGTTAATATGCTCGTTAATGCGTTCATAAGATTCTGGGCAAAACGCTTTTACTGTTGAATCGTACTTATTCTTTGATTTAATCAGGGATGAGCTATCGGGCGATGGATTTATCATTTGAACAAACGCAGGAGATGAAGGAAGCTCAAGACAATGTATTTAATTTGCTAGTTCGTCCAATACGTAAACTTATTGAGGAGAGAGGGTTCAAATATCCAACGGAGCCTCAATCAAAGGTTATACCCAAAATTCTTGAGGGCAAAAATGTCCTTCTTATATCGCCGACCGCGAGCGGAAAGACTGAGGCAGCAATCCTCCCAATTCTCAACATGCTTATTCAGATGCCTAAAAGAGAGCCTGGGATAAAGGTTCTCTACATTACGCCTTTAAGGGCTCTAAACCGTGACATGCTTGAGCGTTTAGAATGGTGGTGTAATAATTTAGATATTAGATTAGCTGTTAGGCATGGTGATACCGACGCAAATGAACGTTCGAAGCAAGCTAGAAGCCCACCGGACATGTTAATAACGACGCCTGAAACGTTGCAGTCAATTTTATCCGGGTGGATCATGCGCCGCCACCTGCAATCCATGAGATGGGTTGTTATTGACGAGGTGCATGAGCTGGCTGATAATAAACGTGGCAGTCAACTGGCGTTGGCGCTTGAAAGGTTAAGAACTATAACTAATGAAGACTTTCAAATAATTGGGCTTTCTGCAACCATTGGCACGCCAGAGAAGGTTGCGCAGTTTCTCGTGGGAAACAATCGTCCGGTTGAAATCGTTAAGGTCCCGGTTGCCAGGATGATGAGATTGCAGATAATATATCCTAAACCTGAACCGCAGGATGAAGAGTTGGCTTCATCGCTTTTCACCCACCCTGAGGTCGCGGCGAGGCTGCGCGTGATGCGTCAATTTATTGAGAGACATAATTCTGCTCTACTATTCACTAACACACGTACAATTTCCGAAATCTTAGCGAGCAGATTTAAAATATGGGATGTTAACTTTCCAGTCTCCATTCATCACGGTTCCTTAGCTAAGTCCTCTAGGATCGCAGCTGAGAGGGGGCTTAAACAAGGAGAATTGCGTGGTTTAGTTTGCACAAGCAGTCTGGAGCTTGGAATAGATGTTGGCAGAATAGATCTGGTGATTCAATATATGAGTCCAAGGCAGGTTACACGGTTAATACAGCGTGTTGGGAGAAGCGGTCACAGGATCGGGTCGGTTGCGAACGGCATAATTATAACGATGGATTCGGATGACACCTTAGAAGCAATGGTGATAGGCAGAAAGGCGCATAATGAGGAGCTGGAGCCTGTTGACATACCTGAAAAGCCCTTAGATGTTTTAACCCATCAAATAGCGGCTTCTTTGCTGAAAAAGAAGCGCCTCACATTTGATGAAATATGCGAGGTTTATAAAAGATCCTACCCATATAGGAACTTAACTGTTGACGACGTGAAACGAGTTTTAGAGTATATGCATAATCGCTTCCCAAGATTAGCATGGGTTTCCTTTGAGGATAATGTGGTTCTAAAGCCCAGGAGAACAAAAGCACTCTTCGAATATTTCTTCGAGAACCTCTCAATGATACCTGATGAGAAACATTACCTTGTCATCGATAAGAACACGGACACGGCGATAGGACTTCTGGACGAAGCTTTTGTAGCTGAGTATGGTAAGCCAGGTGTGAAATTTATCATACGTGGAAGCCCCTGGAAAATAATGAGCATGAATGTGGACAAAATTTATGTGAAGTCAATTGATGATCCAACAGGGGCTATACCAAGCTGGGTTGGCGAGGAAATACCGGTGCCCTTCGAAGTTGCTCAGGAGGTTGGCGCAGTAAGAAGGTTCGTAGAGGAAAAGATAATGGCGAACTTAAGCCCTGAGGAGATTGCGAGGGATCTGGCTAAAATATATCCGGCGGATGAAGAAACAATTTTAGAAGCGATAAAGGAAACTCTTGAGCATGTTAAGGAAGGCTGCCCAGCTCCAACGGACAAGCGGATAACAATTGAAGAATGGGGCGACTTCATAATACTGCATTGCAGCTTTGGCTCATTAACCAATAGGGCTTTAGCTCAGGTTCTTGGCCACGTGATTTCTGAGCGGACAGGATACTCCGTGATTGTTCAGCATGATCCGTACAGAATATTCATTCAAACTATGGGGGAAATTAAGCCTGAATCAATCATGGAAATATTCTCAGATCTAAAGAATTCGACGGAAGAACTCATTAAGGAGACGCTTACCAAGGCTGTTGTTAAAACAGGCATATTTAAGAGACGCCTAATACATGTTGCTCGACGTTTCGGAGCTATAAAAAAGTGGGTCGACTTCGAAAGCGTTAGCCTAAGAAACTTAATAAAGAGTTTTGAGGATACAGTAATCTTTGAAGAGTCCCTAAAAGAGGTTTTCACAAAGGATTTGGATCTTAAAAATCTGATAAATGTTCTCGACATGATGAGGCGTGATGAAATAGAAATAGTTAAAATTGAAACGCGTGAAGAGGCAAGCCCAATAGCCCGCGTGGGCATAGAGCGTGTGAGCATGAAAACAGACCTTATACCGCCGGAAAAAATGCGAAGAATCCTCATAGAATCGGCCAAAGCTAGGCTTCTAGGCGAGACGAGAACTTTTGTTTGCACGGACTGCTGGGACTACATAGAGATGGCAAGCATTAAGGATTTGCCGGAGCATCCGCGCTGCCCTAAATGTGGATCACCGAACCTTGGTGTGCTTGAGGTTGAAGATTACGAAGCTTATCCATTGATTGAAAAGAAAAATGAGAAGCTGACTAAGAGTGAGGAGCATCTCAGGGAGGAAGCGATTGAAACAGCTAAGCTTATCTCAAAATATGGTAAAGCCGCGGCGGTGGCTCTCTCAAGTAGAAGACTTAGGCTAAGCAGCGTGAAGGAGATATTGGCTAAAGAGAGTAGGATCACGGATGAACTTTTTGAATTAATAATAGAGGCTGAACGCGAGGCGCTAAAGAGGAGGTTCTGGTAAATTTATATATCTGAAAATCATCTAGAAGCATAAGGTAAAAATAATGCCTCGATGATTAAATGGAAAAGTGAAAAAGAGGTGGAAACATTTGTTAATATCTCCTTTCGTCGCCTCTCCCGAATCGGTTATAAGAAGGCTTTTAACTATGGCTGAGCTGAAGCCTGGCGAAATATTTGTCGATCTCGGCGCTGGTGACGGTCGACCGGCCGTTATTGCTGCAAAAGAATTCGGGGCCGTAGCTATTGGTATAGAAATCAGAGAAGATTTAGCGAAGCAAGCTATGAGAAGAGTTAGTGAGTTAGGTTTACAGGATAGGGTTAAAATAATTAATGATGACCTCTTTAACGTGGACATAAGCATGGCTGATGTTGTCTACTTATATCTCACCACGAGCGCCAATGAAAAGGTTAAGCCAAAGCTCGAATCCGAACTCAGAAAGGGAACAAGGGTTGTATCGCATGATTATGAGATAATGGGATGGAGGCCAATTAAAGTTGAAAAATTCTGTGAGAATCAATTTTTAGGTTTTCCGACCCACACATTATACCTTTATAGGAAGATCTAAGTTTTCACAGTGGGCGCCTCATCCATCGCTGGATAATTAAATATCCGCAATCTCTTCCGACATAATCCTCTAGTTTTAAATTTTATATAATTTTTTAGACTCGTTCTGAGCTAGCGTTAACTTCAATAACTGATCGTTCTGAGATGGCTCTTCCTCTCTCATGTCATGGGGAGGCTTTCGCCCTGAACGGTTGAAGGGGCCATTTATCTGCTTTTTGGAGGAGGTTTTTTACGGCGATTTTGCCAGCTTAGCCTTGTACTCGATTATGGCTTGGAGCCTCCTGAAGCTCCACCTGTTCAGTCTGCCGTTGAACTCCCCTAGACTTTTTCTTTGCCCTCCTAATGTTTCTCAAGTCTTCCAGAACTATTGTTGAGCAGCCCTGCCTTGGAAAATTTATTAGGAAGATTTTAATTCAAAATTTTTAAGGCATAAAGTCTCCGGAGAGCAGTAAAATGGGCTTCGTTCCTTGGAGATACGTTAACTCATGGTACTGTAATGGATGCGGACTGTGCTGTAGGGAATTTGAGGTAGTCTTGACCTTTAATGAGTGGCTTAATATAACTAAGACTTACGGTGCTGGAGTAACGCGGGCTGGCTTAAATAAATTCTATATGGGTAAAAAGAGTGATGGTTCATGCATCTTCCTATACGCTGTCCCGGATGGAAGGCGATTGTGCGGGTTGCAGAATAATAAACCGATTGCTTGTAAGGTTTGGCCCTTTAAGATACTTAATAAGCCAAAATATGGCGGGGCTAATGAAGCTCTCTTCAACTATAATGGGCAAAATTTATTCGTGTACATTGACCCATTCTGTCCCGGTATACGTTGGGGTCCCCCATCTACTGAATTAATCTATAAGGTGATACCTGAATTCATAGAGGTGGCTTCAGGGCTTAGGCAAAAACAATTTTACTCAACAATGCGTATGACGCCGAGATTCTACATGTTTTATAAAAAATATTAGGGGTGGCATAGCGGATAATTTTCACTGGATTTCTACATCACTAAAGAATTTTCGTAGATGAAGGAGGCTTCTTCTGCCAGTAACTTCAAACTTGCCAGTGAGCCTTATATCCTCAGATGAGCTGCCAACCATGACTTCATATAAGCCGGGTTCAACCACTAGTCTCATATCCCGATCATAGAAGGCAACCTGATCCATATGTAATGTGAATGTTATTTTCCTTCTTTCTCCCGGCTCTAATGTAATTCTCCTGAACCCTTTTAATTCCTTAACCGGTCTAGAGACCGATGCCACAGTGGCGCGTATATATAATTGTGCAACTTCATCGCCCCTTAGTTCGCCGACATTTTTGACGTAGAAGCTAACAGTAACTTTGCCTGCTGGCCCAACCTTACTCGGCTCTATTTCAAGTGAGGAATAATCAAACTTTGTGTAGCTTAACCCATGCCCGAATGGGAATAAAGGTTTGGCGCTCATAAAGACATAGTCTCTGAAGGAAGAGCTCCTTCTACTGTAGTAAATCGGTATCTGCCCAGCATCCTGCGGTATGGTGATGGGCAGCTTACCGCCAGGGTTATAATCACCGAATAGGGCGTCTGCTATGGCATTCCCGCCTTCCTCCCCTGGGAACCATGCCTCAACTATCGCGGATGCTTTTCCGGCTATTCGCCCTATTGACAGAGGTCTACCGTTCACGAGCACTATTACTAATGGTTTACCTGTCTTATAAAGTTCCTCAAGGAGATCTTCTTGAACTCCGGGAAGCGAAAGGCTTGCACGATCCCTTCCCTCACCGGTTACAGCTGGCAGATGGAACATTCCCGATCTTTCACCCATTACCGCCACGATAACGTCGGATTTTGATGCGGCTTCAAGAGCCTCCCTAAATCCATCCTTTGATAAGTCATATATGTCGCATCCTCTCGCGAAATATATGAGCGTTTGAGGTGAAACCTTGCCCCTGACGGCTTCTAATATGCCGATTACTCTGACAGCATCCTGCTCGCAGCCCAGATGCAGCGTATAGCTGTAGTCGCCTAGTAAACCCCTCGTTGTGTCAGCGTTTGGTCCTATAATAGCTATTGCTCCCAAATTCTTCTTCAATGGGAGAGTTCCATCGTTCTTTAGGAGGATTATAGATTCTCTCGCAGCTCTTAGAGCTAGCATCCTATCTTCCTGCGTGTCTAAGGCTCTTGAAGCCTTCTCAACATCAACATATGGGTTATCAAAGAGCCCTAGAAGGAATTTGACCCTTAAAACTCTGGAGACGGCTTCATCTATAGCCGCCTCTGAAATGATACCTTCTTTAACGGCGTTAAGTAAGGGTTCACCATAGCACTTAAGCCTCGGCAGCTCTATATCTATGCCGGCTTCTAGGGCTTGTACAGCGGCTTCCTTCTCATCTGCTGCAACATGATGGAAGGTCCTAAGCATCTCGATTGCTCCATAATCTGAGACGACATATCCCTTAAATCCCCACTTGAACCTGAGGATTTCGGTTAGCAGTTCTCTGGAGGCCGCGCATGGCACACCATCTATGTCATGGTAAGCGTTCATTATGGAGTATGCTCCAGCCTTCCTGATAGCGACCTCAAAGGGGAACAGAAATATTTCCCTAAACTCCCTCGGTGGAACATGCACAGGTGCGCAGTTTCTTCCACCCTCAGAAAAACCATGAGCAGCGAAATGCTTCGGCGTAGCTACAATCCCCGATGACAAATTGTCCCCCTGAAGTCCCGTTATATATGCCACACCCATGCTGGCAACTAAATATTGATCTTCACCGTATGTTTCCTCGGTTCTACCCCATCTAGGATCCCTGGCAACATCAAGAACCGGCGCAAGCCCCTGATGGGCCCCTAAAGCCCTCATCTGCCTCCTAATAACCGCTGCAACGCTTTGAATCAGATCAGGATCCCATGTGCTCGCCAACCCTATGGCCTGTGGGAATGTTGTTGCACCATAACTCATTAATCCACTTAAGCATTCCTCATGGACTATGGCTGGTATGCCGAGCCTTGTCTCCTCTATTAAGAACTTTTGAATGCTGTTTGCTGCGGCAGCTATGCCAGCTGGATCCCTAGGAGACTCGCGGCTTCCGGCCAGTCGAGTGATCTGCCCAATGCCCTTACTAATAAGATTTAGAGCCTTCTCACGTGAGAGCCTTCCATTTTCTAAAAGCTCCGAAGCTGGGATTGAACCTAACTGAGCGATTTTTTCCTCAATACTCATTTGTTTAACCAAACTTTTAACTTTACTATTCACAGCATATTCCCTCATAAAGATCCCCTAAATACGTGAATGGCAAACTTAACTATAAAAGGCTTAGCAAGATTGCGGCGGCATATAACGCAAAACTTTATAACAAGAATTCATCAAGAAAATAATAGTTAAGTCTTCCAGCATGCTGAGGGCCGGTCGTCTAGCTTGGTTAGGACGTCTGCCTGACTGGAGAAATCCCGGGAGGCGCAGAAAACCTTTAAATAGGCATCTGTAAGGCCGCCGGTTCAAGTCCGGCCCGGCCCACTAAAATCTTAAGGGAGGCTCGAAATAGGGCTGTTCCTGCTCAGTTTTGATTTGGGGATCATGTAAAAAATAAACGTTGTTTTTATGGAAAAATATAAAGATAAAGAGAATCACATGAAAAGTGAGGTGAAGCATTATGGTGGTTGATGGCGTCTATGAGATTACGATGCGGACCCCGATGGGAGAACATAGGGGTAAATTAACGCTTAAGACGTACGGTAATGTTCTAACGGGCATAAATGAGACTCCGATGGGTACGATTAGTTTTACAGGCACGGTGGAAGATGATGAGATTCAGTGGACAGAGCGTTTGGAAACTCCCATGGGTTTGGTAACTGTAACCTGTAAGGGCGTGGTAGAGGGGGGATAAAATATTAGGGCAAGTAATCACCCCATTTGGCAGCATACCCTTCGAGGGCAAGCGGAAAAGTGGTGAGTAGAAGAAGTTGTAAATCCGCGCGTTGCTTTCTAACGCGCTAAAATTATCTATGCAGCCGTTTTTCGTGGAGGTTGTTGTTTTGGGAAGATTTAGGGTTGCAATAACCGATTCGGATTATGGTTCTCATGAAGTTGAGGAGGAGGTTCTATCCAGTATAGGCGCTGATCTTATTAAGTTTCAATGTAGAACCGAAGATGATGTTATTCGATGCTGCAGCGACGCCGATGGATTACTGAATCAGTACGCTCCGATAACTAGAAGGGTTATTGAGGGCCTTCAAAAGGCGAAGATAATTGTTCGATATGGAGTTGGAGTTGATAACGTAGATGTTGATGCGGCCACGGAGAAGGGAATATTTGTCGCAAACGTCATATACGATGTTACTGATGTTGCGGATCACGCCCTTAGCCTAATTTTATCATTAGTTAGGAAAATCGTTTGGGCTGATCGCAATGTTAAGGAGAATAAATGGGACTGGAAAGCTGTTCAGCCGATATCTAGGCTGAAGGATAAAACCGTTGGCATAATAGGTTTCGGCAGGATTGGAAGAAAGGTTGCACAGAGACTTAGAGGTTTCGAAGTTAAGATAGTGGCTTACGACCCCTACGCTCCAAGAGAAACATTTAGAGAGTATGGTGTCGAGAAGGTTGACTTTGAAGCTCTAATCAAGGAATCGGACATAATTACAATTCACACGCCTCTCACTAATGAAACGAGGCATATGATAGGTGAGAAGGAGCTTAAAAGCATGAAGCGGGAGGCCATCATAGTTAATGTTTCCAGGGGCGGCATAATTGATGAGAAAGCGCTGTGCAAAGCCCTTAAGGAGAGGTGGATAGCGGGAGCCGGCCTAGATGTTCTGGAGGAGGAGCCGCCGGCTAAAGATAATCCGCTGCTGAGGCTGGACAATGTAATAATTACGCCTCACATGGCTTGGTACTCAAACAGGTCGCTGGATGAGATACGTAGAAAAGCCGCTGAAGAAGTTGCCAGAGCCCTAAGCGGTCAGATCCCAGTGAACCTGGTGAATAAGGACGTGCTTAAGAAACTGAACCTTTAATGAAAAATCTCCTATAGGCAAGATGTATGTAAAAGCCACGCCTAAAAGCCCAGTCCATGCGCAGAAACTATAGATTTCCAGCGTTAATGCGGGCTCATAAAGCGGATTAAGCATTAATGGATAGAGCGGCTTTATGTCGCCATACGACGGCGAGTCCAGTAGAACATGCAGCATTGTGCCGGAGAGTCCGGCAACCATGAAAGGTTTAGCTTTTGCCGCCCGCTCCTCTTCTAGTAAGATAATGTTTGAAAAAAATCATGAAAGTTCCCATCCATGTTCCCATCCATGAGGAACATTATGCAGCCTAAGGCTAAACCTAGGATTGACGCGGAAAGAAACGTGTGCAAATACCCATGTAGTGGATAATGAAGACCAAAAACTATGAATGGTTCAACATCCACAATAGTGTTTGCTAGGAAAAATGTGGGGGCATGTATATGTTTTCTAAGAGGAAGCCCAAAGCATAGGGCTGGTCCAAGATGAAATGGTGTAAATGGCAACTTTTAGCCAGCTCCAAGTTTAGTATTTTCTTCATCATATTTGTGGCAAATTAGGCTGTTCTTCATTTAGGTTTAGCGCCTTTTCCTCTTAGCAAGCAGCAGTGTAAACTCTACGGCGGCGACGGTAGCAGCCACAAACGTTGCTGCCTGAAAGGCCGCTAGCTGATTTTTCAGGTTTTCCGCTTCAGCCCTTAAAGATTCAGTGAGCTTCTTAACTTCCATTTCCAGTTCCCTCATAGCCCTCCACTTCCTTAAGCCCTTGAAGAGTTGTTTAGCGTTATATTGAAACATTTGCGTTAAATTCCCGGTTCCAGGGATTGCTCCAGGAAAGTTTGTTAGAACAACATGTTCTGCTCCAACCTCAGAGGCTATTGAAGCCCCAAATTCAGCGCTTATCTGAAGATTATCGATTATTAATGCAGCGCTTTCATTACGTGCTATATCAATGATGCTGACTATGTCGCTGGCTGAGAGGGTTTCAGGCGGATCATATGTTGCGACAACTTTAAACCCAACCCACTCAACAAAGGTTTTTTGCCACTTCATGCATATTACGCTGACGTTCTCAACGCCTAAGGATTGGGCTTCTCTTCTTATCTCATTTGCCACGGAATCCACAGCGTCAAGCATGCTTAATACTTTGCTGCTGAAATCCTTTGAGAGCGCTATGCTAAGGTTTCCGCCAATTATTTTTATGCAGATTTTTGCACCTTCAGGCGTGTTATATGTTCCGGGAACCTTAACTTGTATTAGTTTTTTGTTGCCAGCAGCCTCAATCAGGTTTCTAAGCCAAGGTTTCTCTCCCGGTATGTCATGGTAGAATAATATTTTTGCCTCGCTTAGGGCGTATATGTCGCTTGGCTTCATATCGTAGTCGGCTGGGCAAAGGCTCGGGTTCACTAGGACGATAACGTCCGCATCGTCGCCGACAATCTCCTTAACTATTGAACCCAGAACATTCGTCGTGCATACTATTATCGGTTTCCCGTCCTCTTCAGCGGCTACAGATGGCAATGTAGCGCTTAAGATCAAGAGCGCTGCCAAAAACATTGTTACCTCATTAATCTTCATTTCTCCACCTCCTTTTCCTTTTAGGCGAAAAGATGACTGAGACTGCGAATATTAGGGTTGAAATGAGGGCTATGCATGAGCCTACGGGTATGTCTAGAAATAGAGATGTGAAGAAGCCGGCTATACAGGATGCGGCCCCAATAATCGGTGAAAGAAAAATAATTTTCCTCATGTCATGCAAATACTGAAGAGCTGAGGATGCAGGGTTAAAAAGAAGCGCATAAACAAGCAATCCGCCTACAATCTTCAATGATAAAGCCACAATTAACCCAGCTAAGAAAATCATGAAGTATACGAATATCTTAGTATTTATTCCATCGGCCTCAGCCATTTTCCTATCGAACATTATTGTGAAAAGCTCCTTCCAGAAGAGGTAGATTAGGGCCAGGGTTATGGAGCATAACGCTATCAAGTAAACTAGATCTCTATTTGTTACGGACACTATGCTTCCCCAAAGAACGCTTGCAACCTCGCTTGAAAGCCCAATCTGAGGTGAAAACGTTAAGAAGATGAATGCCAAAGCCATGTTAAGCGAGAATGCTATGCTCGTTATCGTGTCAATGGGCAGGCGGGCTTTATCTGCAGCCGGCCCTATGAAGAAAGCGGTGGTCGCTGAGAAAATTATGGCGGTTAACAGAGGGTCAACGGATAAAGCTACGCCTAAAGCTGCGCCTGCAAATGCGCTGTGCGACATTGAATAGCCTATCGTTGAAAGTCTCATTTTCACAACGAATACCCCTATTAAGCCGCCGAGCAATCCTATGAATACGCAACCTAAAAGCGCCCTTTGAAAAATCGCATATTCAAGATACATCATCCACTATGCCTCCAGAAACCTGGAAAATACCATTTTTCAATCAGCGCCAGCGCCTTTCTAAGTTCGCAATCAGCAATTATCCTACCGCTATTCATGACTATTGTCCTGCTGCATGAATCCACTATCTGATGTAGATCATGGGTAACTATTATCGTGGTTAAATTACGTTCGCTACTTGTCTGGGCTATTAATTTAGAAATTTTATCACGTGATTCAGGATCAAGGTTGCTGAACGGTTCATCCAGCAAGAGTATTTTCGGCTCCTTAGCTATGGCTCTGGCAATCATAACCTTTTGCTGCTGTCCACCGGAAAGCTTCCCAACCGGTTTGTTGGCTAAATCCTCAATCTCTAGAAGCCTCATGGCTTCGATCGCCTTCTCTTTATCCTCCCTGCTGGGTCTGCCTATAACTCCAATCTTACCATACCTGCCCATTAAAACAGCATCTAGAGCAGTGTAGGGCTCTCCAGGGTCAACCATAAAGTCCTGCGGCACATAACCTATTTGACACCTAACCTGCTTTCCATACTTCTGCACGTCTAAGTTTAGAACCGAAATACGCCCCTTAAATATCGGCAATAAACCATTTATCGTCTCAAGAAGGGTTGTTTTTCCAGCAGCATTGGGCCCTATAACATAAGCAAACTCGCCCTCCTCAAAAGTGAGATTAACGTCCCTAATCGCAGGTCTCTTCTCCCCCTCATACACTGTTGAAACATCCCTAAGCTCGATTATCGGTGCCATCCTGCTCAGTCGCCGCTTTAAACGCTTACTATCTATGATGTTACTGAAAAATTATAATGTAACACAAACTTAAAAATTTAACCCCCCTAAGGGCACCTTCAAGTTTGCTTAACTATTGGAAAACTGTCTCCCCTAGCATACTAGGACTAGTATAATAAGTGAGATTGATTAACGTGACTTTACTGACCAAACAGCCTGAGGGATCTCTTACAACTCTTTACATTTTGAAAAAGGTCTCGGCGCTCCAATGCGCGTGAGAAATGGAACCCTTAGGTTCAGGGGTTGAAAAATTTTAACTATAACCATCCCCAAATTATTTTCGGTGTCTAAATGCAAGATAAAGCGGGCGTTGTACGTTTTAGCGTTTCACTTCCGCCAACGCTTGTTGAGGAATTTGACAGTGCCTGGAAGAGCATGAATTATGAAAGTCGTTCTAAAGCCGTTCATGATGCCATGCGAAACTTTATAAGCGAATTTAAATGGATACGCGGCGAAACGGAGCAGATGGCCGGAGCGATACTCATGCTATACTATTTAGATAAGCCCAATCTACTGGAGAAGATAATGGAAATTCAGCATAAATTCAGAAATATAATATCGTCAACGACGCACATACATCTGGAGGAGGATAAATGTCTAGAGATGATCGCAGTTAACGGTAAAGCTGGCGAAATAAGAAACCTAGCGCAGGAGTTAATGGCTAAGAAAGGCGTTAAGCAGGTTAAAATCGCCGTAGTGGCACCCTAACAGAATTTCCATTTTTCTTCTCCAATCTGGGCTGCGGCGTGCAACGCTTAAATACGACTATTCGTAATTCTGTTTTAGAAATATCGTAAAAGAGGATTTCGGCTTGCCATTGAAAATTTCCGATGTAATTGAGGAGTATCTTGAGGTCATCTATAGGCTCCAGGAGCAGAGAGGCGTGGCCAAAACAAGCGACCTAGTTAGGATTTTAAGCGTTGCACCCGGAACCGTAACTAACACTATTGAGAGACTTGAGAAGAATCTTCTGATAACTCATGCGCCTTACAAGGGAGTGAAGTTGACGGAGAAGGGATTTAAAATAGCTATGAACGTCATTAGGAAACATAGATTACTTGAGTGCCTCCTTGCAGGTTTCTTAGGAATCGAATGGTATGAGGCGCATGATGCGGCTTGTCAGCTTGAACATTGGATATCGGAGGAGATTGCGGAAAAAATTGAGGAAGCTCTTGGCTATCCGAAAACCTGCCCGCATGGAAATCCGATTCCAACAGAGCGTGGCGAAATATTTGAGGAGGAAACACAATCTCTCATCGAACTGAATATTGGCGATGAAGGCATAATCACAAAGATAACTGATGAAGGAAGCTCCCTTCTGCAGTACTTCAGCAGGATTGGCATAAAACCGAAAAAACGCATTAATGTAATTGATAAGGCCCCCTTCGATGGCCCAGTAACTATCAAAATAGATGGAAGAAGCCACGCCTTAAGCCGTGATGTGGCCTCGCTTGTGAGGGTTCGTAAAATTTGATGATGACTTTAGAGGTGGTTAAGGTGGAGCTGCCGCTGACAGCGTTGAGAGAAGGTGAAAGCGGAGTAATCACGTCAATAAGAGCTAGTTTTGGATGGGGGAAAGGTGGAGGTTACGGGTTTCAAAAGAGACTTATGGACATGGGTTTAACACCCGGTACAAGGATAACGGTTGTTAAATCGGCGCCCTTTCACGGACCAATTGAAATTAATGTGAGAGGCTACCGGTTGGTAATCGGCAGAGGAATGGCTGAAAAGATTTTAGTGGAGGTTCAAAAGTGACGGTGAAGAAGCTGAAGATCGCGTTAGCGGGAAACGCGAATGTTGGCAAATCTGTAATATTTAATCAGCTGACTGGTTTACATCAGCATATTGGAAACTGGCCCGGTAAGACGGTTGAGAAGGCTGAGGGCACTCTTCACTTTAAGGGCTATACCATAGATATTATTGATTTACCGGGCATATATTCGCTGTCAACATTCTCTTTGGAGGAAATTGTTTCCAGAGAGTATATAGTTGAGGAAAAACCAGATCTGGTCATAAATATTGTAGATGCATCCGCCCTTGAGAGAAACCTCTTCTTCACCCTACAGTTAATGGAGCTTGAAACCCCGCTTATTATAGCCCTAAATCAAATTGATATGGCTGAGAAGAAAGGGATAAAAATAGACCTTAAAAGGCTTGAAGAAAATCTTGGAGTAAGCGTTGTCCCGACAATCGCCATAAAAGGGAAAGGAATATACGAGATGCTTGAAAAATCCGTTGAAGTTATTGAGAAAGGCGCAGTGAAGCCTTCGGCGATAAGTTATGGTGAAGAAATCGAAGAAAGAATTCGTCGGCTCACGGAGGTGCTAGGGAAAATACGGCTTAAATATCCAGCTAGATGGACAGCGATAAAACTTCTAGAGGGTGATGAGCAAGTTAAGAAGGAAATATACGATTTAAACCCTGAGATTCTGCAGATGGCTGAAAACCTCGCTAGGGAAATTGAGGAGATTCACGGTCACCCATGCCCAACAGTGGTTGTATCTGAACGTTACGAGGTTGCTGGCAAAATTGCGAGGGAGGTTCAGCAGATTCTGCCAAGAATAAAGCCCCCGTTAGGCGAAAGACTGCATGAAGTGACAACCCATAGGGTTCTAGGCTATCCAATAATGATTCTGGTTGTTCTTGGAATTTTCAACGTAATCTTCATGCTCGGAGGCTGCATGTCGGGAGTTCTCAGTGGTCTATTCTACGGGTATGAACCGCTTTTTGAAAATCTTTTTGGATTAAACCCGCTTAAGGAGATAATTTGGGGCGGGATTATGGAGGGCGTAATAGCCAACATTTCCGTCGCCCTGCCGTATATAATCCCATTTTACCTAATTTTATATGTTCTTGAAGATTCCGGCTACCTTGCTCGAGCAGCCTTTCTAACAGACACCTTAATGCATAAAATAGGCTTACATGGTAAAGCCTTCATCCCCCTGATGCTTGGTTACGGATGTAATGTTCCCGCATGTTTAGGGTGCAGAATAATGGAGACGGAAAGAGAGAGGCTTCTCGCCGGCTTCGTTGTTACGCTGATACCGTGCGCCGCAAGAACAATTGTAATACTTGGGCTTGTTGGAAGCTTTCTCGGGCTGCACTGGGCATTAACACTGTATGCCATCGACTTTATAATAGTTTTCCTATTGGGGAAGCTAGCGTTTAAAGTTCTTCCCGGGGAGCCAACGGCTTTAATAATGGAGATGCCGGATTACAGACTTCCGCATTTTAAAACCGTAATTAAGCAAACATGGTTTAGGCTTGTGGAATTTCTCAAAATATCCTTTCCATTAATAATTGTAAGCGGACTAATAATTAAGTTCGCGGAGATTTTTAATCTTTTAGAGCCAATTTCAAGATCTCTAAGTCCTGTAACGGTCACTTGGCTTGGGTTGCCGGAAATCACCGGTGTAACATTAATATTCGGGATATTAAGAAAGGAGCTTACGCTGATAATTCTTGCAACGTTGCTTGGAACGACAAAATTTCAAGAGGCCTTAACGCCGCTACAAATGTTTGTCTTCACTTTAGTGGTGATGCTTTATGTGCCATGCATCGCAACCATAGCGGCGTGCGTAAAAGAGTTTGGATGGAAAAAAGCCATAATAATATCCTTGCTTGAGATAATTCTCGCGATCAGCGTGGGTGGATTAGCCTATAGAATTTTAGCAACATTAAATTTATTAAAATAAGGCTTCATGCTTGAAACGTTTTTGCCTCAGTTTAGGGACGTGGCAACTTAAGGTTCACCTCCTTAGGTGGTTGTAGTGGTATGGAAATGCTCCTAAACTCAGATAATGCTCTGGCAGTTCTCCTAAGACTAGACATCTGAACATAGAAGGCTAGACCAAGAACCTTACGCCCAAAAGGGAAACCTATTCCTCTCAAATAGGTGAGATAGAAAAAGTTAATTACTGAACTTTGGCAAATTTAACGTTTTCGGGGCTCTGTGCGTTTTCGAGGTTACTTTGACATGTATATCTGCATGTTGGAAGCGCTTATTCCTTCCTTCTCCAGCCTACCTTTTTGGTGGTTGTGATGTTGCCGATTGTGAGATACCCGAGCTTTGTTGAGG
>CALKGV010000015.1 GCA_938091805.1 uncultured archaeon
GCGCAAAGAAATAGCAAACCAAAGCAAAACGCATGAGATATCATTAGAAATAAGCTCGCTACACTACCTAATGGGGTAGTTAAGCCTACCGCCATAATTATGCACCCAATTCCAGATATACTGCCATAAGCAACTATCCTCCTAAAATCATTCTCGACAAGCCCATTTAACGCTCCAATGATGAGAGAGATGGCGCCGATAAAGGAGATGATGAAGCTCCAAACACTGACACCTCCAAATAGTAGAGGTAACGGCATAGTTGTAGCGGAAAGAACATGCGCGTGGAACACGTCGGAGAAGAAGCGGATAATCATATAAATCCCGGCTAGGGTGCCGCCTTCGTGAAAAACAAGGATGGTTGAGGTGGGCGCGATTGTTGCGTCTGGCAGCCACGTGTGGAGGGGGAATAACACGGTTTTTGGTAATGCGGCAATTAAAAGAAGCGGAAAGATAACAAAAATCACGGTGTCACCTAACGAAATCATTTGGCCTATCTCTGAAATTTCCAAAGTTCCAGTGGAAAAGTAAATTATAACGGTAGCCATTAAAAGGGCTAAACTGCCCACATGCGTCATAATAAACGATTTAGCGGCTGCCCCTAACGAGAATTGATCCTCATTCCAGAATGAAATTAACGCGTACGAGCACATGCCGATCAACTCCAAAAAAATTATGAGGCTTAATAGGCTGCTCGAAAATAACGTTCCAAGCATTGCACCATTAAACAATAAAATGAAAGAATAAGACCTGTTAAACTCCCAACCAACCTTATACGCTCTGTTATAAGGAGAAAGATAATACACGTTGTAAGTAAGAGCCAAAGCGGTAAACAGGGAAGAAAAAAACGCTGGCACCAAAGCTAGATAATCTACATATAATCCTAAATTAACAATACCTGTTAGCAAAGAAATTGTAAGAAGCTGCATCCTGATGGGTCCATACTGCACTGCAAAAATCATTGAAGAAACAAGGAACAAAGTTATGTAGGAAGCCAAAATGCAAATAGCCTTCGCCAGCTTCGCTCCGCCTTTAGGCGATTTAGCAACTAAATGTGACAAAACCGCAATCGTTACAGGCATGAATATCGCCAATACTGCCGCTTCTGAAGGAGCCGCCATAACTTCACTCTCAACAAACTGCTAAGATTGATAATAATCATATATTTGCATCGCTGTCGTTTAGGCTTTTCACATGAACCATTAAACATCAGTGCGAGAGCGTTTTTGTTTTTTCTTTAGCTTCCCCTCTTTTGATGTTCCACTTTTCCGCAACGGATAAACGTCTTCCGGCCAATCATCTGGCAAGATAAAATGCCTCAGGTCAGGGTGACCCTCAAATTTTATTCCAAACAAATCATGGGCTTCCCGTTCATAAAGAAGCGCTCCTGGGATAATGTCAGTTATTGTTGGAGCTACATCATCATTTACAGACAGGTTAACTCGCACAGTTAACAAAGTTCCCTCCATGCTTAGATGATAGAGAAGTTCAAACGCATCATTTGTTTCAAGCGCTGTAATGCCAGCCAAATGCATGAACCCTTCATTCTTCAAGAATGCAATTACATTTCTAAGGTGCTCCCTGCCCACCTGCACAAAAATGCGCCCTTCACGGGGAACTGAAACTTTTAGGATATGCGATGGAACTAGGCTCCACAGTTTTTGGACGATTACGGGCTCCGACATTATCGTAGCTTCCTTTAATAATTCGTTTTTGCTTTTCCCTTATTAATGCTCACCCACAGCATAAAAAGAAAACACCATGTTTATGTAAAACTAAAATTAATTAATGATCTTTAATTTGGGGGTGCTTATCGATACAACATATAATTTTAAGTCGTACTATAAGTAACGTTTATTGGAAGCCTATGATTGTTTTCTTTTTTGGGCTGTTTCTAGTAGTGTTAAAAGGAGTGGGTTGGTGTTTTTGGGTCTTTCCATGTTTGTAGTAGTTTGGCTTTGACTTCTTCTATGTTTTCTGCAAAAGCCTTGTCAGGCGTATTGCTTCCTTAGTGAGCCGAACATGTCCACGTTTTTAAGCCTCATAGTCATGGGCTTCCTCTGGAGGCAGCTCTCCGCCCTTAAGCTCTGCCAGCTGCCTTACGCGGCCAAAACAGCCTTTAGGCTCTCGTAAAACACCATTTTAATAGGAAAGGGATTTGGCAACATTATCCGCATACTTTTTAGGTCTAGTTAGAAAAAATAAGCTCACTCCTGCAATTAGGTAATATATTATACTCTCAGAGCAGACGCAAAAACAGTTGTTCAGATAACAAATTCTATTAAGGAAATAGCCAGTGTTGCTGTTTTGGGTTTGTTGACTGATGTGCGGATATCTAGTAGTTAGAGAAGGCGTGTAAATTTTGGCATAAAATATTTATGTCTCTTTGAAAAGTAAGTATCTAAGTTTAGGTGATTAAATGAAAAGTAACTTCGTTTTGTCAAAGACAGCATTAACGAAGACGCAAGCAATTATTATTGCAATCATAATAATTGTTGCGGCTGTCGCCGGGGTAATTATATACTATTATCTGATGGTACCTGCAGAATCAATAACAATTGGCGTAATTACCCCTCTTTCAGCTCCGGCAGACTACATTTCAGGTAGCTTAATAAAAAAGTGTGCTGAAATATTCGTTGAATACCAAAATGCTAAGGGAGGAGTTCTTGGTAGACCTCTAAGGTTAGTTGTGGCTGATCAAACATTGGACACAGGCACGGCTATATCACATCTAATGCGAATGGTTACCTCAGATCGCATCGTTGGCTTAATTGGACCTTGGGAAAGCTCTGTAGCGCTTCCATTAGCAGGAGCAACTGAGACATATCCAGTCATAATGTTTGTCACCTATAGCTGGGCTGACGAGATCACCGCTAATAAATATAAATATGTCTTCAGGGTTGGTGTTGCAAATCTTCTAGTTTCGAAAGGCACGATTGAATTTGTTAAATGGGCGGGATACAGAAGGGCTGTTGCCGTATGTGAGGAGTCGGCTTATGGCTTAGGCATGTGGGATGGACTGGTTAAATGGAGGGACGAATTTTATCCCGAACTTGAATTAGTTAAAATAGTGACCCCGCCAGGCAAAACAGATTATACTGCCGAATTACAGGCGATTGTAGTGATGGAACCGCCTCCAGATGTTATTATAATGAACAATAACCTTCCACACGTAAACATAATGCTTAAGCAGCTTCACGAAATGGGGATCACACCAAATATCCCAATTGTTAGCTCCTATGCTTTCCATTTAGTTGATCCAAAATCTTTTTGGGAAACCGTAGGCGAAGCTGGTATTGGCTTGATTACTCAAGACTATGCGAGCCCATACATGGAGTACACGGAGGTTGGCAAAGAATTTGTGAGAATATGGAAAGAAAAAGTTGGAGAAACCCCTCCAGTTTGGATATGTTGGTACTGGGATACATTGCGTATATTGGTTAAGGCTATAGAAGATACGGGGTCCACAAATCCGGATGTGTTAAAGGACTACATCGAAAAAATACGGATAGAAGGGACAACCGGAACCATATATTTTGTCAATGACCCAACCCCAGGCTCGGTTATGTGGCACCAGTGGACGGGCTTTACCTATTACTTCTTCAAATTGGAGGCAATTGGTGATACGACGGAGCATCAGATTTATCCACCCCTATAGCCCTTTTTTGGAGGGAACGTGTTGATTAACGTTATACTTTTAAACATACTTAACGGCTTGATGCTTGGCTTTTTATATAGTTTAATGGCGATTGGAATAACGTTAATTTATGGTATTATGAAGGCAGCAAATTTTGCCCATGGCGAATTTTACATGGTTGGGGCATATAGTTCGTACATTACAGTCACCTTGATTAAAACTCCAACGATTTTAACAATTCCCGTCTCTTTAGTAGCGGGTTTTGCCCTAGGGTACTTGACTGAAAAGTTCCTAATATCTGACACGTACAAGAAAAAAATCGAGAGGCCGGGCGAATATGCGATGATAATTACCCTAGGGTTGTCAATCTTTTTGCAAAACATAATAAGAGAGTTTTACAGCCCCTTTATGAAGTCAACGCCTCCAATATTGGGAGGAAGAGTGCCCTTTTTTTTAGTCTATGTAAGCTTGGATAGGATAATAGCCTCAATAACATCGATTATTACCATCGCATTGTTATACTTAGTGGTGGCAAAAACTAAGGTAGGTCGTGCATGGAGAGCTACAGCTCAAAACAAAATTGGAGCCCTAATAACAGGTGTGGACATAGAGAGAATGTCTCGCTTATCCTACGGTATTGGGGGAGCTTTGGCAGCATTGGCAGGGTGCCTACTGGCACCTATCTATGGCTTATATCCGAACATGGGCTATTGGCCTCTTGTTATAAGTTTTGTTGCGATGACTTTGGGGGGCTTAGGGTCTCTGAAGGGAAGCCTTATCGGCGGGATAATAATTGGACTTACCCATACTTTCACAGCTAGTTTCATAGGATCTAGTTACGCCGACGTGGGAATGTATATAATCCTAATTACTCTGATAGCAATTAAACCCACTGGCCTCTTTGGGGAGAGGTGAAGTATTGGTTGAATCTTTACTTGAATGTAAAGCGGTGACAAAAAGGTTTGGGAAACTTCTTGCATTAGATAACGTTGATTTAACAATTAGCAAGGGAGAAATAGTGGGCTTAATAGGACCAAATGGTTCAGGCAAAACTACACTGATAAACTGTATTAGCGGCTTTTACAAGCCCACGGGGGGCGTCATAACTTTTATGGGCAAAAATATTGTTAATTTAAAGCCGTATTCTATCTGCAAGATGGGCATTGCTAGAACTTTTCAAGTTCCTAAGCCTTTTCTAAGATTGACTGTGCTTGAGAACGTGATGGTTAGCACCGGTGGTGATAGAGATTTTGCTTTAAAATGTATTGAGTATACTGGTCTATCAGAGGTAAAGGATGTACAGGCGAGAAACTTGACTTTCCATCAAATAAGGTTGATGGAAGTAGCTCGAGCCCTGGCTTTAAGGCCAAAACTCCTACTTATAGACGAGATAATGTCGGGATTAAATCCTACTGAAATAGACGCGTCTATAAAATTAATTGAAGGAATTAGGGAAACGGGAATAACAATATTATGGATTGAGCATGTCATGAGGGCTATTATGAAGGTCGCAGAACGTATAGTGGTTCTTCAAGAAGGGAGAAAGATAGCCGAGGGTAAACCAGAGGAAATAGCGAATAATGAGAAGGTTATAGCAGCATATCTTGGAGAAAGGCATATTATATAAGGTGAATGCATGCATATATTAAATGTGAATAAAATCGATGTATTCTACGAAAAACTAAAAGCGTTACACGATGTTTCATTAAAAATCGACAAAGGAGAATGTGTAGCCCTTATAGGCTCAAATGGCTCAGGCAAAACTACACTAATGAATACGATAATTGGGATATTACGTCCAGAAAGCGGCACCATCACATTTGAAGGAAAAAGAATCGAAGGCTACCCTCCCTATCGCATAACTGAGTTAGGAATAGCTCTAGCTCCGGAAGTAAGGGCTATATTTCCGTACATGAGTGTGATGGATCACCTACTTTTAGGAGCGCAATCATCACGTAAGGCTTGGAACGACAGGTACGATACGTTAGAGCGAGTATTTCAACTTTTTCCGAGACTTAAGGAGCGAAAGAGCCAGAGGGCTGGAACATTAAGTGGCGGGGAGTCTCAAATGCTGAATATAGCAAGGGCCTTAATGTCAAAGCCTAAACTTCTATTATTGGATGAACCATCACTTGGATTAGCGCCAAAATTAGTGCTTGATATATTTAGCGCTTTGCAAAAACTACGCGAAGAAAAGATGACCATACTTTTAGCCGAACAGTATGTGCGTCATGCTTTAAATTTAAGCGATAGAGCTTATGTTATTGAAAATGGGAGGATAGTTAAGGAAGGTTTCGGAAAAATATTGCTTGCTGACGATGATATTAGGAGGAAATATCTTGGGGCATAATCTGAGTAAACTTCGTAAAGATCGTCAAATTCAAGCTATAACAATATTCTTTGCTATTTTGGCTGTAACACCACTAATAGCCTTTCAACAAACATATATCCTATGGGTTATTATATTAACAATGTTTTATGCGATCCTAGCTTTAAGTTGGAACATACTAATAGGCTATACGCAATTGCTAAGTTTTGCTCATCCCGGCCTACTAGCAATGGGGGCTTATTTCTCTGCATTTTTCATCAAGTATACAGGAGCTCCCCCCATTATCGGCTTACTTATAAGCACAGTTTTAGTCACCGTTGCGGGCTTTCTATTAGGCTTGGTATGTTTAAGACTTAGAGGAATATACCTCGCTTTAACTACATGGGGTTTATCTGGCGCTGTTCAACGCATTCTAATATCTGAGTATAATATTACAGGTGGATTGACAGGGCTTGCAACAAAATTCTTATTGCCAGTAAGCCCTTTAATAGCCCCACAACATTATTACTATATAGTATTAGCAATCCTTGCAGCGTGCGCTATGACAATTTATAAAATAATCAACTCCAAATACGGGTTATATCTGAAGGCTATTGGCGATGATGAAGAAGCTGCGTCTGCATGCGGAGTGAATATTGTTAGGATGAGAATTCTTGCATTCACACTCAGCAGCGTATGGGTTGGACTTGCTGGCGCGTTCTATGCTCATTTGGTGGGGCGTGTTAGCCCAGCATTAGCCGATTTCTCAATAATGATGTTCGTTATAGCAAGCACGATACTTGGAGGACTTGGAACATTCTTTGGACCATTGTTAGGCGCTTTCATTATGTGGCCTGTATCAGAAGTTATAAGAGCTCACAGTGCCGGTCTTCAAATGATAATCCTTAGCGTAATAATCCTCATATCCTTGAAGTTCTTTAAAAATGGTTTAGTGGGAGCATTATCCATTTCACACCATCGTACTCGCCGCGAATTATCTGTAAGCCCTTAATCTCGCTAAATACAAAACGCTAAACAGCTCTGATCCCCTAACGCTGGGATGTTCAAATTTTCAGACTTAAATATGAACTCACAGTTTTGTGCTAATACATGTTCAAAGCGACTTGAGCATATCAGATTTGCTGAGCTTAAAAATATGGTGATATCAAAAGCGAGTTTGAAAAGGGCATACCTCCACTATGCCTAGACCTTTTAAGGAAGAAGACAAACATACCTTTCATGACGTTTGTTGGCAGTTAGGCTTTGTCGCTTCTAAAACAGCATTTGGAAGGTATAGACATGCAGGATAACACGCCAATATTTCCGGTTTTCCGCCAGGGCTGTTGACAACTACTTCGCAAGAACAGGCGCTTTTCGATATTTTGCTGTAAAGGTTTCGAGAATACCTATCGTAGGCCTTCATGAATTTGATTTGAGTTTCGGTTGTTTCCACGCCCACGTCAGGTCCTAACGTTTCCTTAAGTGCCACGGCGACACGCCTTCTTAACTCAATCAACCGTCTCCCAGCGCTTTGGCTCAGATAATTAACGATACAATTGGCCCTCTCGTAAAAGGGAGTTCCGCCGGGCTTCTTTGATTTGGAGCATGGAATGAGAATTAGAACTTTTTCAACGAGGTGATCACCTATTATTTCGGATCATCTATGTAGCTTAGGCGTTAAGATTTTTCTATCAATCACGGGTGTTTTGCGTGGAGTTTTTCTTAACGAGGATGAAGTAATCCCTCCTGCTATATATGGTAGCAGGGTCTTAACAACAAATTCATCCCTTTTATGTCGCCAACTATTCTTCTAATGGTGGCAACTCAACATCAACACCTTACCTTTCTAATCGTTTCGAGAATTTGCTGGTAAGAATTTCGGTTATTTTTGTAGTTTGTGCTTTGGATTAAGCTTTTCGATTATCATGTCTCTTGAAATAAGCCATTTCATCTTTTTTGTTTCTTCATATATGTAAATTAGTGGAATGTAATATGTTTGGGCGAGTTCGTAATATGCTATTGTTGCTGGTTTTGTTGCTGATGTGCAGTCCATTATGACAATAGATTCTTTTAAAAGGCTTGTGAGCTGCCTTAGTATCTTCTGTTTTACTGACTCTATGTTTATTATTTCCTCTTCGTAGCAAAGTATCCATTGATATGGAAGTTTAAGGTTTTTCCATTCGTTTAGTGCTTCTGGAGATGTTACAACGTATATTAAGTCTGGCTTTATTTTCTCTTTTTCAAGAAGCTCTATTGCGATTTTTGGCTCAGGCTCTTTTCTTGTCTCTCTTTTTCCCATTAGTCCAAAGTATGTTATGGGGATCTTTGTTTTTGCGGGGAATAGGAAGCATAACGGTGTTTTGTATTTTAAGCGATATGTCCCTTTGACTTCTTTTTCTATTATATTCAGGTGTTGTAGTCTGTTTAAGTGATGATTTAAAACTGAGCCTTTTACACCTGACATTGCCTGGATTTGAGAAAAAGTCGCAACCCCTCCGCTTTTTGCGATTGCTTCAACAACTTTTCTACTGTTTTCAACTGATAAGGCAAGCGGATAGTTAGGCATTTCTTCGCCCTCAATTTTCATGTGGCATTACCGTCATTCAATCAGCATTCATAGTATTTTACTCTATTTTAATAGATTTCTGCTCGAATAAAGTTGTAATATCTTTTTGGCATATTACGACTTGGTGAAGTGCCTTGGAGGACAAGAGTTTGTTTCACGGGATAAACACCGATAAACTCCCGATGACCGTCGGTCCTTCTTTTGAGGGAGTCGTAAAACGAGAATTGGTTAATGGCTTATTTGCTTTTGACATTGAAACTTTTAGTCCAAGGGGTTTTCCATCGCAGGCAGAGGATCCCATTGTAAACTTTTCCATTGTAGCGCCTTTAACTGACGGTGGAGTTGTTGCGCTTTCAGCAATTGTAAAACCAAGTTTTGAGCGGGAGCTCCTATTGTTACTTTATAGGTTGTTGTCGAGTTTAGGTGGTGCATGTCTTTTAACATACAATGGTTTAAGATTCGATGTAAGCTATGTCATGCAACGTGGGATTTTGTATGGTTTAAATTTTGAGGATGTTTTTGAAAATTTTTGTCATGTTGACGTTTATCGTTTGCTAAGATGGCTTGATGCAGGTTTTCCGAGGTATGACCAAAAGACTGTTGAGCGTTGCCTTGGCATAGTTCGGACCATCCGTCACGTTTCAGGTGGAAATTACCACAATTTTTATAACGATTTTGTCCGGCTCGGCAGTCTTACGCCGATGTTTTACAATATTGAAGATAGTGTCGGGTGTTTAAGAATTGCCGTTAACATACCTCGCATCAGCCGGAGGCGCGGATTATGAGTCAATTTTTTATTATTCTGAACCATAAAATAACAATGGGGTAACAATCATTGAGTGAACTTGACGTTGTAAGAATTTGCGCTCTTCTGCATGACATTGGGAAACCGGAATGTTGGGCGAACAGGAAGCCCTGGTCAGAGCATATTCAATGGACCTATAAAATCGTTAAAGAATGTTTAGGTGAGGATTATGCGCTAATTTCTATGCGACACCATACCGGCATCTCGTATCCAAGAGAGTATCATCCTCAAAACGAACTTGAGAAGATAATTTGTTTGGCTGATAATTTTTCATCAGGCGCTGATAGGAGAGAGGAGCCCGAACGCGGTGCGCCTTATCCTAAACCGCCTATACACCTTACTCATGTTCTTTCTAATGGAAGCGTTGTAAGAAACAGTTTTGATGAGGCTAAATTAGCTTATGTATCAAACGTTTTGCGGCAGAAAATTAAGGGTATATGCGCCTCTTTTGCTGAACGCCCCAGGGAGGCTTACCTTAAAATTTTTGATTTGTTGGTAGGTTCTGAATTGCGTTTGATACCTGCAGATACGAGGAAGCCGATAAACGATGTTTCTTTATGGAACCATTCGAAGTTAACCGCTGCTTTCGCCACCTGCATTTTGATGGGTGGAGGTTATAGAGGCGATGATCCCCAAAGATATGAATTCGCCATTTTAAGCGGCGACGCGGACAGAATCTCAAGTTATATTAACGTATCAAGAAGGCTGCGAGACCTTAACGCGAGAAGTGAAAGAATCAAGAAGGCGACAAAAGCCGCAGCAGAGGCTCTCTTTAACGTGCTAGGTCCTGAATGCGTAATCTACTCTGCAGGAGGAAGTTTTGTGGCGCTGTCTCCAAAAGGAAAAGCGGTGGAGGCCCTTGAAAAAGCAAAAGAGGCGTTTGAGGCCAGCACGGATAGGCTTATTACGATTACCGTTAATCACATTATCGTCAACGGTGAGGAGGTCGTAAAGGATTTTGGACAAGTTTGGGAAAGGGCTAGACGCGAGATGCATCTTAGGAAGGGAGAACGTGAAGTTTCAGTCCCTAATCCTGTTGAAGAAGGAGTTAATGTCTGTGATGTATGCCGTTCCCGTCCATGCGTTTATGAGGATAAATCAAAAATTTTGTCGGTAAATGCTGCCCCTCGTCCTGAAGGGTTATGTGAAATTTGCTGGCAACTAAGGCGGGAGGGAAGGGGGGTTGAATTAGACTCTTTGAAAAAAGAGACCAATTTTGTTGCGTTGATAAAGGCTGACGGGGATGACATTGGTAAAGTTTTAAGGGGAGACGTGTTTGTCAAGTTTAAGAAGGCGAATACTCCTTCACGCTTGTCAACTTTAAGTGATTTAATCGGTGGCACTTGTGAGGGCAAATTGAGAGATGTTATTGGAAAGTATGGTGGGGAATGCGTTTTTGCTGGCGGAGATGATATTCTAGCTTTTGTTCCCGGGGAAAAAGCTTTGGAGGTCTCGAAAACCATTGCTGAAACGTTTAGAAATGAAATGGCTGGAAAATGTTCTGTTTCTGTAGGGGTGGCGGTTTTTCGTTACGACATGCCAGTTTATGTAGGTTTGGATGTAGCAAGCTACCTCCTCAAAAGGGCGAAGGAGTGTGGAAAGAACAGGGTTGCATATGCGGTTATCGGAGGCTCGGGGATAACTGAGAGCGAGTTGGATGAGCATGTCAAGCCAAGAACTTGGGATGAACTCTATGAGCTTTTAAACATTGTGAAGTTTATGGGCAAAAGCGGTGTGGCTTCATCCCAGATTAGGAGGATTGCTGAGCTCGCATCAAAAGAGCCTGAAAAGTCCGAGGTTCTCATTAAATATCTTATGGGAAGAAGAATTATCCGCTGGGAAGACGGTGAGAAACTCCTCGATTTTTTGAAAACTGGGCTTCTTCAAGAAGCCCTTATCATGTATAACTTGTTCAAGGGGATTTAGTTATGGCTGAAGAAAAAGAGTTAAAAATGGAAGGGGAGCAGCTGGCCAAAGTCGCCGTTGAGTGTGGAATGGGCTCAAAGCAGCTGCAAACAATCTATCGTTTGGTGAAGACCAAACCCATGGCATATGTTGAAGCATATGTCCAGAGGCAAATAGGAAGAGGCGTGCGCGGGCTCTCTGCTTTCATGAAGGTTTTGGAGCTTTCAAAGAAGTATGAGGAACAAAGGACGGCTTTCGAAAAAGTTTTGATGTATGCCATTATGTTATACGATTACGTTGAAGCTGAACCCACCATTAAGCTAAGCGCCGCTTCAGAGAGGATTGTGCGGGATATCCTAATTAAGCAGGGAGCCACATTCGAAGGGTTGCAGATTAAAATTTTCGGAAACACAGCGGAGATAATGGTTAAGACTGGGAGATTCCATGGAAATCCCAAGGCTTTAGCCATGGAGATTGAAAAAGCTTTGAACGAGAAGGTTCCAGAGTTTAGAAATTTTCGTTTGAAAATTTGGATTGAATAAGTGAAAGGAGGTGAGAAGGAGTGTTTGAAAAGCTTGAGAAAAGAATAATCTTTTCAGGGACTATAGAGGCTGTCACACCGCTCCACATAGGTTCCGGGAAGCCAGAGGTTGAAATTGGCGGGGTGGAAATGCCCGTGCTCACCGACCCAAATGGACAACCTTACATTCCTGGGTCTTCGTTAAAGGGGCGCGTTAGGGCTGAGGCTGAGCGGATTGCACGAAAAGAAGGATTGCCCGTTTGCACGCCGCCGGAAGTTAAGAACATGTGCGGCTCGCTGAAGGGTCGCGTCGAAGATTTCTGCATATGTTGCAAAATCTTCGGAACCGCAGGCAACATTTCACTCGCGAGTAAAGTAAAGTTTAGGGACGCCTATCCCACGGAGAAACTTGAAACTCTACTTGAGCGGACGGGTATTGCCATTGACAGGGAAAAAGGAACCGTAAGTAAGGGTGCGTTGTACACGATTCAAGCAGTTCCAGCCGGAACGAAGTTTAGCTTAGAGGTTGTTGCTGAGAATTTGGCTGATGACGAGTTGAAGCTATTGTTGGCTGCCTTTAAGTCTGTTGAGGATTCCGCTTTAGGCGGTTCATCAACTCGGGGGTTTGGCAAAGTGAAGTTTAACATCGAAAGTGTCAAGGAACGCACTGCTATGTATTATCTTGGCAAGGAGGAGGAAAAGGTTTTCACTGGCGATGGACTTAAACAGTGGTTGAAGGAGAAGGGCGGCTTTTAATGGCTGTTTTCTGTTATCGACTTAGAGGTGTCCTTAGGGCCGCTACTGCTTTGCATGTGGGATCCGGCGCCAGAACAGGCGTAATAAAGCATTGTCTGCCATTTATTCCGGGATCTGTCATAAGGGGGGCTGTTGGAACAGCAATTATGAAGAGTGTTTGCAGGTTGGATGAGCCGTTGGCGGACCACGAAAGTTGCGAGTATTTTAGTGAATGTTTGTATGCACAGTTGTTCGGTGAGGAGTTTGGGAAAAAATCCAACATCTACTTCAGGTTTGCCTATCCCCTACATTTGAAGTGTAATAAGCCTTTTCTTCCAGCGCCCAAGACTTTAGCTCGCTGCCAAAACCCCCAATGCCGTAAGGAATTTGACGCTTTAATTTCCCTCTTCGAGTGCGATGCTTGCTCAGGCAGTGTTAAGCCCTATGAAGGTTTCAAATGCGAGGGTTGCGGTTCGCTTGAGCGTCAGCCACTAAACATTTGCAGAATCACTTTGACAGCTGTTGATAAAGGGAGAGCCTCTGCCGCCCAGGTTGCTGGAGCAGGCACCCTACATACTTTGGAGATTATTCCGAAAGGTGCAAAGTTTGCGTTTGACATTATTGTGGATGGCGATTTTGGAGGTGCAGTGGACGTGGTTAAGACGGTTTTGGTGAAGGCTTTACCAGATGAGGGCATTGGCGGCAGCAAGTCAAGGGGTCTGGGTAAGATTGAGGTTGAAGATTTACATGTTGAAGGGCTCGACGATGACGTTGTGCGGAAGCGTGCTGAAGAAATTGATGTTCAAAGGTTTTCAGTTAGGCTTATTTCTCCCATGGTTCTCGGCGGGAAAATGTTGGAGTCAACCAGCCTTTTGGAGGCTGCACGCAGAGCTTACACATGGGTCTTCCACGAGGGAAAACCTAGGTTGCCAGAGGTTAAGCTTAAGGGCAAACGTGTCGGTGTTGAAATGTTTAGCGGTTGGTCTTTGAAGACTAGGAAGAGACGTCGTTTAGAACCTGCCGTTTCTGCAGGCTCAGTGTTCCAGTTTAGATGCGATGAAGATAGTCGAGAATTGGCTTTGGCCTTAGCTTCTTTGGAGTATCATGCCGTTGGCACGTATAAGCCGCATGGATGTGGACAGGTGGTTATTGAGGCTGCCCGTTGAATTCCCTTAAAATTTGTTACGCTATGGGGGGATGTGAGAAAACCATCCTATTTGTCTGGGCGATGGGTTAGCCGAGGTTTATGAACAGCGCTGTCCCCACATCCATCTCGGTTAACGACTTAGGCGGGGAACATCAATGTCCAAAGGTTTCGATTATCCTTATAAAGGGTTAAACATTCGGCTGATAATCGAAATATAACGTCTATGAGAGACTTATTCCACAGATTGTTTTCTAAAAACGGAGAAGAAAGGGGTCGGATTCAATGACTCTTCAGAAGATGAGAAGACTGAAAGATATTTTGCCATATCCCTGAATTGTTGTTTCTTTTCGATTCAATGACTCTTCAGAAGATGAGAAGACTGAAAGTGTTAAAGTGACTGTGCCTAACACTTTATGGTGCACTGTGATTCAATGACTCTTCAGAAGATGAGAAGACTGAAAGGCCAGTATTACTTTTAAATGCCAGTTTGCTGGTTTAGTGATTCAATGACTCTTCAGAAGATGAGAAGACTGAAAGCCTGTACATCGCAAGCCAGCCAAGTGTTGACAGTTTTCGATTCAATGACTCTTCAGAAGATGAGAAGACTGAAAGCTCGACTGGGTCTGCCCAACCGTAGCCTACAATGTATCGATTCAATGACTCTTCAGAAGATGAGAAGACTGAAAGCATACGTCTGTGCGATTGCGGATGCCTTTTCCTTTTGGGGAGATTCAATGACTCTTCAGAAGATGAGAAGACTGAAAGTATTAATCTCTTTTAGTTGGTTTTCCAACATTTTGAGGTGATTCAATGACTCTTCAGAAGATGAGAAGACTGAAAGGTTTCCAAAAATTTTAGTCTTGTCACACTTATTTCGTTTGATTCAATGACTCTTCAGAAGATGAGAAGACTGAAAGGGATAGTCTGGAATTGTAATCCAAAGCTTATCCCCAAAGATTCAATGACTCTTCAGAAGATGAGAAGACTGAAAGGCCTTCAAGTAAGATGCTTTAACGTAGACATAGATGGACGATTCAATGACTCTTCAGAAGATGAGAAGACTGAAAGTATATTTATGTCTGTTATCGGTTATTATTTCTGCATCAGATTCAATGACTCTTCAGAAGATGAGAAGACTGAAAGGTTCAGTGTAAAAGGTTGTCTGAGGCTGTGTTGTCTGTGATTCAATGACTCTTCAGAAGATGAGAAGACTGAAAGATGTCAGCCACAAAAATAGAGTTTAACCTTAAACTATAGATTCAATGACTCTTCAGAAGATGAGAAGACTGAAAGTCAGGGTCAGGCTCCAAGTCCACTAGCCCCACGTCCTGCGATTCAATGACTCTTCAGAAGATGAGAAGACTGAAAGACGCTGTTGTTCCAGGCGATACAATTGAAGTTCGTGTGTGGATTCAATGACTCTTCAGAAGATGAGAAGACTGAAAGACATTCCAAACATTTAGCTGTCTTTTGTTGTGTAGCTCGATTCAATGACTCTTCAGAAGATGAGAAGACTGAAAGTATATTTATGTCTGTTATCGGTTATTATTTCTGCATCAGATTCAATGACTCTTCAGAAGATGAGAAGACTGAAAGTAGACAGTACTGGAAGGTCTTCTTCTGATATTTCTTCCGATTCAATGACTCTTCAGAAGATGAGAAGACTGAAAGTCACTGAAGGAGGGAGGCTTGGAGTTCTCCCAGAATAGATTCAATGACTCTTCAGAAGATGAGAAGACTGAAATCTACCCCTAACTTTAAGAAGGTGTGGAATTTACGTCCCAATATTTTAAATCGACAACATATATTCCCGCTTTAAAGTTTAATAAGGTTGGCTCTTGACTAGTACCTGTGCGTCGCTGATGAAAGCTCTTGTTATTTCTGTCGGCACGGGAGTTAAGCGGGACGTCCACGCGATTAAAAGCCTGGCTGGAGCCATAGCCTACAGCGTTAAGCATCACAACGCCGATAAAGTGTTCTTTGTGACCAGCAAACAAGGTACCGCAAACACCCTGCCCATAATCCTCGAGAAGACAGGGCTCAAGCAGCAAAAATACGAAATCATCGAACTCGATGATCCGGACAACATCCAAGATGTGTACGAAGCCGTTGACATCCATTTTAAGAGGATAAAAGCGCAATTCGACAGCGTTGTGGTGGATTACACTTCCGGAACTAAGGCTATGACAGCCGCCCTTGCAATCCTCGCAACACTGCATGAAGCCCAAGAGCTAAGCTATATAACTGGAAAAAGGGTTGGCGGAATAGTCCAAACAGGCACTGAGAGAATAATATCTATCCAGCCATACTTCGCAACAACCGAACAAAAAATCAGACAAGCCATCCAATTCTTCAACAGAAGCCAATACGCCGCCACAGCCTCCATCCTAACACAAATACAAAAAACCGTACGCGACCCCAATATAATAGAACGCTTAAAACCCCTCCTACACCTCGCAGAGGCCTACAACCTCTGGGACAAATTCCAACACCAAAAAGCCTTCAAAATCCTAAAGGATATAAAGAAGGAAGAGCTCAGCGGAAACAAAAGGTTCCTTGGAAAGATGCTGAGCTCAGCAGAGCCGGAGCCATACTACATCGCGGATTTAATAAACAACGCCAAAAGAAGGGCGCGGGAAGAACAAAAATACGACGACGCCGTCGCCAGACTATACAGAACCATAGAACTCACAGCCCAATATAAGCTGAAAAGAAAATACCACATAGACCCATCAAACGCAGACACACAAAAAATCCCACAACAACTCCTAAAAAAATGGGGCATCCCGCAAGAAACAAAAACCCTGAAACTGACTCTGGAAAAAGACTACCAACTGTTAGAAGCATTAGGCGACACAATGGGACAAAAATACACACACGATGAAAAACTCAAAAACCTTCTCTCAAAAAGAAACACATCAATCCTCGCCCACGGACTAAAACCCGTAAATAAAGACGAATACAACCAACTATACAAAAAAGTAAAAGAATACGCAGAAGAAACGATACCAAACCTAAATCAATTGCTAGAAGACTCAAAATTCATAAAATGGAAAAACCATCCAACTAGAAACAACAAATAACTTAATGGAAGTGGAGGTACGGCGAAGTCTGGGATGCCGTATTAGAGCTTGTCTGCGGCATGTCCAAGGAATATACCCTAAACATCTTCCACGAACCAGCAGGAAGGAAGAAGCTGATGGAAAAGGCCAGCAAAATAATGGACGAGGCCGAAAAACTGTTCGTTTAGACCCCGACGTGGACGGCTATGGAAGACCTCTTGGCGAACCCGCAAAGGTGCCCGGAATGCGGCTCAGACTGGCTTTACAAAGGCGGGCTGCGCTACCTGGCGAATGGCAGAAGCGTTCAGCGTTGGCTATGCCGAAACTGCGGCTACCGCTTTAGCAAAACAGATCGCAAAAAACCCGACGAGCTTCAACATGCTCAGACAATTGAAAGGCAGGCTTTAAATTCGCCAGCCACTTTA
>CALKGV010000016.1 GCA_938091805.1 uncultured archaeon
GTATGGGTTTATGTGGAAGCCGCATTGGTTCGGGCCTGAGGGCACAACTATCTCCCTCATACCGCTCACACCCCTAGCCCCAACAACAACAGGCTTAGCCATACTCATAGCCTCAGTACAAACAATACCAAAAGGCTCATACTTAGACGGGAAAACACATACGTCTGCTGCAGCGTAATATTTTATCCTAAGGTCTTCGGGAAGAAACTCATATTTCAAGATAACATTATCCTTAAGATTAAGCCTTGAAACCTCGTTTCTAAGCATATCCTCCTGCTCCCCCAGGCCTACGATCACAAGTTTAGCCCTTGGAGTTCTTCTCAGTATCTCCGGCATTGCAAGTATAAGCGTATCTGCACCCTTAACCCATGTCAATCTGCCTACGAAAAGTATCATGTATTCATCCTCGCCTATTCCGAGGCTTTTTCTTACATCCATAATCTCCTCGTATGAAACCTTGTCTGGAGAGTATCTTTCGGCATCAATCCCATTATAGACAACCCGAATTTTTTTCTCATCGTAACCTAGGCTTACAAGGTGATCTCTCATAGCGTAACTCACCGTTATAACTCTCTCCGCATAATCAGCTGAAAGCCTCTCAAGACGCTTTATCGTGTCAGAGCCATCCCCAGTTCTGCCCTGCTCAGTACTATGTATGTGGAAGACGAATGGCTTATTCAAACCTCTGCTCGCTAAAATGCCGCCAATTGAGCCAAGCCAATCATGTGAAACTATCATGTCGACTTTTCTCCTTTCGCTTCTAACCAGATCATTCACAAGCTTACTTGCTGAAAGGATATTGTACAGAAAGACATCGCCGAAGTATTTCTTGCCGCTTTCAGACCAATGCTGTATCTCCCCGGGTATAAACATTGGCAGCAGCAAGCCTACGTTCATGTTCTCAACTATTGGGCGGTGGACCTCTACGCCTTTATATATATCTCTTGTCGGGGCATCCTTCGTATGCATCGCAAATAAAGTTACGTCATGCCCCATTCTAACAAACTCTCTGGTTACATACTCAGCGTATGTTCCAAGTCCACCGACGATATATGGCGGGAACTCGTAAACGAAGAAGACTATCTCCATACTCAACTCCCTATACCAAAACATATTATAAAAAATTTAACGTTTTCCATATTCGCCGTAAGTTTTCACATCGGGCAAATAGAAAGGTTAATGGCTAACTTATGGCAACTTTTTAATGGGGAAATAAAATGCTGATGGCCTTCGTATTTATTAGGGTTGAATCAGACGCCATCTCCAAGGTTTCCTCACAAATAATGAAGATAGAGGGCGTAAAGGAAGCATACGAAGTCACAGGTGACATCGACATTATAGCGAAGGTTTCAGCGCAGAACATAGACGAGCTGAGCAGAATAATATTTAAGATCAGGGAGATAAGCGGGGTTCAAGGAACAGATACAAGGATTATTTTAGCAAGCTCAAGGTGAGAAGGTTGGAGAGAAAACCTATAGCGGAAAGATTGAGGGAGATGCGGGACAAGGGAGTTTCGAGAAGCGAAGCGCTTAAAATCCTCTACTTAGAGAAATACCCAATTTTTGAAATAACGAGCCATATGGGGGTAACCTCAAGTGAACTTCAAAAACTTAATGAGCAGATAAAACTTTTCCTCCTGAGATGCCCTGCCGGGCATAGATTCCTTGATGATCCCGCCTTACATGCTGATGATGCCCATTACTGCGTTGAGTGCAAAAGATGGTTCAATGAGACAACCTTAAGAGATGAAATAGAGCTTGAGATTAAGAGGCTTAGGGAAAAGGAGAGCAATGTAACGTAAATAAGCATGATGGATGCGGCAAGCACTATTGTTGAGAACTTGTGCTTCTTGAATATTCATCCATTTCAATTAAGACCCTCAATTCCTTTATTCTCTTCTCAACTAGATCTACGAGAGCACGGCGTAGTTCCTCCTTATCTTTCCATACCCTAGGCAGCTCAGCTATTCTGGCGGCTAATTGGTCATCGCCTATTACGCTGGATACCCATCTTTCAAAGTCCCCTCTACCAGTATGGAAGGCTACAGATTCAACGCTTACTTTTCTAAGAGCCTCGCAGAATTCCTCTAGGCTGCTCGCTGAAAAATTCGTTGGGGAGGCAAACATGTAGAAGAATCTAAAGCCCCTATCCGCCGGCACCCGCCTCAATAAACGCTTATATCTGAAGGATGGCTTATAGGTTTCAGACTTACATCTGGCCTCAAAATCCAAAAGGATACCAATATATGTTATGAATGCCTCCATCGGGCTGCCATAAGGGTTAAATGAGTCATGAACAATGCCGGATTCTCCGCCCCTAGTGTACATATAATAGAAATGGTCGCTTGCCTGCAGATAACGCCAAACTTTAAGGAGATCCGCATCATTCAACTCCTTAACGAGCAATCCCACCTCATTAATCATATTAAACGCGGCATTTTGCTGCGGATTACTTAACCAAGCGCTTGTATCACGTTCAACATCAGCCCATGAAACAGTTTTCTCAGGCGGAACACTTATTTCCCCACACGGCGCATGTTTCTGAACCGCTTCAGATGGCGTTGACCATGAAAGATTCCCCCATTTATGAACCTCAATAGGCAGCCACCTTAAAAACTCCAGTATGCCGCTTTCAGCCCAGTAATGCTCACCGAAGGTTTCATAATCCATAAATAGCACTATAATTTGCCCGTAAGTGTGCGCTAGCCAAGCAGCGTACTTATCTGCTGTTAGGGGCCACTGATCCCAATGGGTTGATGCAAAACGGAAACCTATATCGTCTGAAAGCCTATAATTACGCAATAGAATCCTAATCTTCGAACCATAAGCCTTATAGACGAAGTTGGGGGATCTCCAGCCTAAAATTCTATCAGCACCCTCAGTCACCATGGACTCAAAACTCATGTTTTCAGCAACCTTAGCAACTTCATCGTTATATAGACACTCTGTGTTCTCAAAAACCTTTGGCGTATAACCGAATAAATCTTTGATAGTTTGACGATGCATTTCTACCTGCTCAATAAACTCTGAGCGGTCTAAAGCGTTTAGGCTTGAGAGTGAATGATAATATGTCTGGCCCAGTATCTCAGCGCATCCTGTTCTAATGATTTGCTTAAACAGATCTAGGAGATTCTGATCCCACATCTCGCATTGCTCCAAGAAGACCCCTGAGAAGCTAAAAGAAACCTTAAACTGCTTTCTCTCCGCCCTGAATCTGTCTATTTGCTCCAGTAAGATTCTGCTTGCTGGAAAATAACACTTTTCAGATATTCTCCTAAATATTTCCCTGTTAAGTTCATGATCAAAATAAATGTTGAAAAGATCCTTATTACTTACTTTCTGGCGCATGAGGAGTTCAAAATTGAAGTTACGGTTTAGTCTAAAAGGCTGATGAACCTCAAAGATTAAGCATATATCAGGCACTCCTCATCACTAAAATATTTGTTTTCACACATCCATTCATATATTTATTTGTCTCATGTTCCAATGACCCAATGATTATTAAGCCGACTATTCTCTGGAAAGAAAGAATTTTTATGGACAGGGTAACATTAAGAATTATGAATGCAAACTTTTCAGATGGAGGATTTATGCTGAAATGGGGCGCAACATTAACCTCACAGGGCTTTCAGAAACTGAGCTTGAATTTTATTCAAGGCAAATAGCCCTTTCAGAAATAGGCTATGAGGGACAACTAAAACTTACAAAGTCAAGCGTATGCATCGCTGGACTAGGCGGCTTAGGCTCGCCGATAGCCTTGCAGCTAGCGGCTATGGGAGTTGGACATATACGTTTGGTCGATCAGGACGTTGTCGAGCTCTCGAACCTGCATAGGCAGATACTTTACGGAGCGAATTTTGTCGGCTACCCAAAAGTTGAGGTTGCAGCTAAGAGGTTGAAAGAACTGAATCCGCATATAGAGGTTGAGCCACTGCCAGTCTCAATAAATGCGAAGAATGCTGAAGACATAGTTAAGGGCATGGATGTTATAGTTGATGGTTTAGATCGTATGACACCCCGCTACGCCATAAATAGGGCTTGCCAGAAAAATGGCGTACCCTACATATTTGCCGCAGCCCTCATGACGTTCGGCAATATAACAACAATATTGCCTGGTAAAACACCCTGCCTAGAGTGCTTTCAAGGAGATATTAATGATGAAGCCCTGCCAACATGCGCATCCGTCGGCGTTCACACATCCCTATTGAGCATAATGGCTGGGATAGAAACCTCGGAGGCAATTAGAATAATGCTTGGCAAAGAACCTCTTCTAGCAAAGAAACTGTTACATTGCGATGTTAAAGATTTAACCTTTGAGGAGATAGAGATTTCAAAGTCCGAAAACTGCCCCGTATGCGGCTTAAAACCCCTTAGGCCGCCTATGCCCCTGACAAGAAAAGCCATTTCTGAAGCTCACGGCAGAGGTAGAGGAAAAGTCTTCAGAATAATTCCCAGAGAAGACTTAAAATTAAACATGAATGAACTCATCTCAATGATCGCCGAGGGGGGATTTAAAATTAAAGTTAAAGCTGAACTTGGCGTAACATTTGACAACGAATTTGGGGGAGCAACCAGCATATTAAAGAGTGGCATAGCGGTGATTGAGGGCGCTAGAGACGAGACGGAAGCCTATAAGTCATTCTCAAAATTGATAGTTGATGGGCTTGGTATTTCAGAATCAAAAATTCTTTAGGGGAGGGGATCGGCATAAAGGTTAAGATGAGCGCGGGTCAGATCCGCTTTATAATTGAAAAGACTCGTGAAAGCTATCCAGTTGAAGCGTGCGGTGCACTTTTCGGTGAATTAAGCGGCAGCGAAGCGCGCATAAGAAAGATTGTCGTGTTCAGAAACACGCTCGAATCCACAGTAAGATTTCAGATAGATCCGGAGGATTTTTTAAAGGCACTGCTTGAAGCCGAAATAGAGGGCTTACAGCATTTAGGCTTCTTTCATTCGCACTCAGCTGGCACCCGCCCCTCAGCAACTGACATAAAATACATGAAGCTCTGGCCTGAAACAATATGGCTCATAATTTCCTCAATAAGCTATGAGGTAGCAGCTTATCGGATGATCAATAGGGATCTGCACGAGGTTCGCATAGAGGTAGAGGTGGGATACGTTTATGGATGCTAATGCCAAATTTAACTAGTTAGGACTTATTCATAATTTAATTATTTTGGCAGCGGAGCAAAACCTAATAAGCCCAGAGGAATTCAGGAACATTGTGCGTAAAATAGGGTGGGAGCTAAAGGAACCACAACAAGAAAACTGATCTATTTATTTGACATTCTCCACGGCCGAAGCCGGTAGATTCTCGGTTTGTCCGACTTAATGCCTTCACTTTACCGAGTTCTGGGCTACGTCAAATCAACCTCTGCTATAGGCAGCGATAATACACCTCCAAATTCAATATTGCACTCTTCTCTTCATCGATTTTTCATCTGTAACGGAGATGAGTGAAGGTTGAGCTTCCGTTTTGAGGAGGAGTTTTATTGCACTCTTCTCTTCATCGATTTTTCATCTGTAACTTACCTGCTAAGCTCTCAACAATAAAGCCGATCGTGCCAAAATTGCACTCTTCTCTTCATCGATTTTTCATCTGTAACGCTGCTCATGACCGTCAGCGTAGACGTCAACGTGTACTACGATTGCACTCTTCTCTTCATCGATTTTTCATCTGTAACCTAAGATGGATTCTCTGAATGAGTTTCTGAGAGAGATGCAAATTGCACTCTTCTCTTCATCGATTTTTCATCTGTAACTTTTAATATATCTAATCATCCTTCTGCTAGCTGGTCATTGCACTCTTCTCTTCATCGATTTTTCATCTGTAACAGATTCTGGTGGGATCGCTGGGAATTGATAGTCCCTGATCTCATTGCACTCTTCTCTTCATCGATTTTTCATCTGTAACTAGCTCAGCTTAGCAGGGATATCCCTGATGACTTCTAATTGCACTCTTCTCTTCATCGATTTTTCATCTGTAACGAGCCCTGAAGACGCAGCTAAGCAGCCCAGAGTACAGGAATTGCACTCTTCTCTTCATCGATTTTTCATCTGTAACCGCCTATGGAGTAGGATGGGACGTCAAGGGGATATGTCCAATTGCACTCTTCTCTTCATCGATTTTTCATCTGTAACCGAATGTTTTTCCCGCATTTTTCATAATTTCCGCCTTGATTCATTCTCTTCTTGCGGCTGTTGTCCGATTATCTCGGTTTTGCTTTATCCTTTAAATAGATAATCGAGTTTTTGTTTCTTCACGTTTTACCTCTTCCCTCCTGATCAGATTGGTTTCAGGGAGCCGAATCCCTGATTTTTGTATCTGCCCACCCCGTATCTTGAGAGTGCGAGGGCTTTTGCCTCTTCAGCATCTATCTGTCCGCTGAAGTGTATTGTTATCTCGTTTCCTATGCCTTCGAATGGTATTCTGCCGCGTGTTTTTCGGCTCCACGCCTGGATCCTCACCGTTCTCGCCCTCCCACTTAGGGATTCAACCTTGCCTTGAATATGCAGATGCTTGCCGTAGAACTGCCAGTACCTCTCATTAATGCAGTTGCAGAGCTTATCCTTAAAGCCTCCCTCAAGGATGCTTCTATATGCTCCGTTACCGTCGCCGTTTTTGTCGAGGATCAGCATGGGTGAAACATTAAACGTTACATGCTTAGACTGATCCGCTTTATCCATTATTCTCTTAGCGAGCGGTTCAACAACATCGTGTTCAAAGCCGTTAAAGCCATACTTTCTGATGCCCGCGATGCTTCCCCTACCGAATCCCTCGTTGCAGTAGCCTCCCCAGCCGAGGAATTTGAGGCTGACTTCAACTGCTGATGTAAATTGATCTGAGAATCTAACTCCCTCACCCATCAGTATCGCTTCAAACTCGAACTCTGCGCCCTCCTGCAGGTATTCGATGAAGACTGGAGCTTTCTCCTCCACGACGCCGAGGTATTGGTCGCTTAGGGTTGCCAGGGCAACCCTATCCTTCCCAACGCTATCTCTCCTGAAGTAGAGGTTTGTGATTATTAGGCGCGGTTTATCCTTAAATTCGCCTTCATCAGCGGTTCCCCTGAGGTTCCAGAATGGGCATTCTGAAGCCAGGGTGCATTTTGGGCAGTCCCCTTCGGGGTGGAATTTCACCCCATCATGCGTGTCGGATTTTGGGCAGTAGGTTCGCCACAGCTGCCTTAAAACGGGCCCGCGGATCCCCCTACCCCACAAGTAATCGTCTCTCGTGTAGAGGTAGTCACCGTATCCTCTTAGTCCTATATGCCAGGGCGATGTGGTCCTACCATCAAAGCGGATGTAGAGAAAGCTCAAGCCCTTCTGCCTCTACTCATAAGGTCATGGTACTTCCTCTGGCACTCCTCAAGGAAACTTTTCAGGTCGTCTCCGGAATATTCCTTCTCAAGATTGAAGGGAACAGTGCCGTATTTCTCAACCTTCAATATCTCGATTTTAACAGCGCCGAAACCCCTTGTCTTAAAGCCGCCGAACTTTACAAAGCCCCTGCCGCTTATATCATGAACCTCTTTGATTGCGCCGATTATCTCGCTGCTTAAATTTTCACCATCAATTACCCCGTGAAATTTCACGTTTTCCTTGAGTGGCGCAAGTAGGAGGAAAGCCCTTGCCTCAATAGCCCTATAATCATCCCTAACAGCTATCATGGGGATTGGGTCGCCAGCGAGAACCTTCTCTAGGGGCTCATGGCTTCTCAGCATGCTGAAGTATAAAGCTCCCTGCCTAGAGGGTGTTCCAAACCATGTGCATACAAAGCATGGTTTATCAGGCGGACATTGAGTTTGCTCCGGCGCTGCGGAACCATACTTGACCTTCTGAAAACATATGGGGACGCCTGCCTCCCTAAGCTGCGATGAGATTATATGCCTAAACACTCCCTTAACGGAGTTTCCGGTGATTACAGATTTTCCCTCAAATATTAATGGCACAGCATCCGGCAAATCCTTGGGAATAGTTTTGCCAAGCACGCTGTCAACAATCTCTTTCGTCTCTTCTGTTGCGGCCTGCGTGAGGATGGGTTCAAGGGTTTTCGCCTCATATTCGATTCTCCATAAGCTTTTGAGCTTATGGAAGCCCTCCATCCCCTCGAATTCAACATCTACTCCCTCCATTTTCTCACCTCCTTTCTTGTATATGGTTCAAGAGACTTAAAACATCTCCACAATACCGATTTTAATTCATCACCGCTATATCTTTTTGAGAGCTCATCGATAAGCCAGCATAGCTTCTTTGAAGCATTATGCGGAATTTTATGATCAGCAGCCTTACCCTCAATCTTAAACTTTAACTCCTCTAAGCCATCCCTCCTGGAAGCCCTAACAATATCGTTAAACTGGCTTCTTGAAGTATCCCCTAAGCTGCCAGCTACGTCTCGGAGTAGCCTCACAACATCATCTGTTAACTTAACCATTTTCTCACCAACAACAAATACTAAGCAATCCACATCATGCCTGAACAATTCTAATATTCTCCAGAATGGATACTTAGGTTTTACTGTAACAACCGAGAAAACGGAGGGTATATGCAGCTTCGCCTTCACGCCCGCAATACCATTGTAAATCTGGAAGGCCTCAGATATATCCGTGAGTCCACGGATGAAAATGGTTCTGCTGAAGGATTTCACAACTACGCTTTCAATCGGGCTCGCCGGGTTTATCGCTTTTGCGCAGTCCTCCAAAAACTCATCGTAGCCCTCGGCGATTGAAAGGGCTATTTCTGGGCTCAATATGGACGTTGGCTCCCTAACCGGCTCCTTTAGCTCCCGGCGCCTATCAGCATACCTTGATTTAAGCTCGCCTTCACCCCACTCAAGGAACCTCTGGGATAAATCCTTCATATCCCCCTTAGGCTCAACAGACACCCACGCAACATACTCGTAGTCGCCCCCCAGGACTCTTGAGTATTCAGCGGAGCCCTCGGGAACATAGTCGAAATCCTCATTGACGCCGGCACTAACCTGCGGCCTTTCCGCAGCGTCCTTTATAATATATATTTGTTCTGGTTCACCATCAAGCCCCACATGTTTCTCTTCTCTAGTTATTCTCCACTCAAAGACGCTTACATCAAATCCGAACCCAGTCTCAGAGAGGGAGCTGATTATACTGTTTAATTCATCCTCCTTTAAGCAGACAATATACAGGTCGTCGCCTATTTGCAGTGGGGAGAGACCGGAGAGCCTGCCTCCTGCAATCTCCAATATTTTCCCGCGGAGCTCAATGAAACCTCTAATCTCCTTCAACCTGTGGAATTGAACCTCAGAAATCGATACCCTAACAATGTAGAGATCGCTGAATATCGGTTCCTTACGTATCGACCTCGCCGAAGAGCATTTCCTCCAAAAAACCTCATTCCTCCTAATCGCATCTGTGAGCCAATGATGAGTCTTTAGGCTCGTATATGGAAATCGGCTCTCAGATGGGTAATCGCCTAAAAGATCATTAATCTCCTCAAATGCTTTATGCTGCTTGCCCTCATCACCACAATACTTTTCGAGGATACTGATCATCGCTCTAGCTAGCTTATCCCTATCCTCCCTCGTCCACCCTCTTATTTCGCCGTAAACCTTCACGAGAAATGGGTCTGCATCAGACCAATACCAGTAATCGTACTCAAGCCTGAAGCGCCCGGCGGGAGTAGATAGCCTATCAGCGTGCGACCATAAGGCTTCCCAAAAAGCCTTCTTTGAATGATGCCCCTCTATCACTTGTTCAAGAGTCCTGAAACCTACATTCCCCTCAATATCCTTATAGAGTATCCTATACTTTCCCCTCACAGCCTCAGGGAAAAATTCTTTAACGGCACTTCTACCCGCATGACCCCTCCAATTAACAACCTTCAAGAGATCATGGGGGACAGAAACAACCTTAACGCCCAAAACAATCCCCAAAATAAACAATATAAAGAAACAACTAATAAAGATTAAGGCTCCAACTAACTAATAATACAATGTTCAACATTCCTTTAAAACAAAAAAGATGGGGAATTTGCGGGAGAGGTCTCCACAAGCAAAAGAAATAAAAATTATTTCTTCATTTTTAAATTACTGTTGAATAGTTATGATGGGAAAACTCGTTATCGTAAAAATTGGAACAAGCAGCTTGACCAAAAGCGATGGAAATTTAGATCTTGACGCAATGCGTGAATTAACTAGCCAGATAGCTGAGGCTGTTAAAAGGGGTCATCAAATAATACTCGTCACGTCCGGGGCGATAGCATCCGGCATTGCAGAGCTGGGCGTTAAACCTAACCCGAACGATATAGTCTTTAAGCAGGCATGTGCCGCTGTTGGACAGGGAATTCTAATGGCGCACTACCGTGAGCTTTTTAAGCAGCATGGTTTGAAGATCGCCCAGGTTCTTCTAACTAAAGAGGATCTGGCTAATAGAATTTCATATGTTCACACATGTAACGTTCTTGATAAGTTGCTCAGTCTAGGGGTTGTGCCCGTTATAAATGAGAACGATGTTACATCGGTTGATGAGATAATGCCCATTACGAGGAAGTACAAAGTAAACTTCAGCGACAACGACATATTATCTGTTTTAATAGCCAACGCTGTCCAGGCAGATTTGGTCATAATATTATCAAACATTGATGGGCTTTGTGACGTAAACCCATCTAGGAAGAAGGGGGCGCGTGTTATCCCCATCGTTGAAAAAATAACACCTGAGCTGAAAGAGATCGCTGAGGGAAAAAGCACGCTGGGAAGGGGAGGAATGAAAACTAAGCTAGAGGCCGCTGAAATAGCGATGCAAAGCGGCATACCGCTAGTGATAGCAAATAGCAGAAGAAAGAACGTGCTGATAGATATACTTGAAGGCAAGAAGGTTGGAACGTACTTTAAACCTACTGGCAAAATGTCCGGCATAGAGAAATGGATAGCCTACGGTGCTGGCGCTAAAGGCCAGATTAAAGTTAATGAGGGCGCAAAGCAAGCAATCCTCAAAGGAGCAAGCCTGCTGGCAGCGGGCATAGAGTCCATCTCTGGACAATTCAAAATAGGCGATGTGGTTAGCATAACGGGACCTGACGGTAAAGAATTTGCACGTGGAATAGTTAACTACTCAAGCGAGGAAATAAATCTGATAAAAGGTCTGAAAACTACGCAAATAAAAAAGGTTTTAGGCTACATTAGACGCAAAGAAGTTATTGTTAGAAAGCTTATGCATATAGTTGGTGAGGTGAATTAGGAAGTGAGCGGGAGCGAGCTAATCCTCAGCATGTGTAAAAAAGCGAAAGAAGCGTCTTATATTCTGGCTAAACTCTCTACTGAAGTGAAAAATAGAGCCCTATATAACATGGCTGACTCGCTAGAAAAGAATGCGGATGAAATACTTGAAGCCAACCAAAAAGATGTCGAGGCATCTAGAGCCAGGGGTGTTAAAGAAGCATTAATAGACAGATTAATTCTGAACAAGTCTAGAATTGCGAAAATGGCCCAGTGCCTAAGAGAAGTCGCTGAGCTACCGGATCCGATAGGTGAAGTAATTAAAACATGGATCAGGCCAAACGGGCTGATAATCGGTCAAATCCGTGTCCCGCTAGGTGTTATAGCCGTGATATATGAGTCTAGGCCAGATGTAACATCTGACGCTGCTGGAATCTGCCTAAAATCCGGCAACGCGGTGATACTGAGGGGCGGATCAGATGCAATAAACTCCAACATTGTCATCGGGAGAATTTTAAGTGAGGCTGCTGCTAAATCCGGCATACCTGACGGTGCAATACAAGTTGTACCGGTGACTGAGCGAAGTGCAGCTCTACAACTTATGAAGATGAGAGACTATATTGATGCCCTAATACCCAGAGGCGGGGCGGAGCTGATAAAAGCCGTAGTTGAGAACGCGAAAGTACCGGTTATTGAAACTGGAACTGGAAACTGCCACATATATGTTGATAGCGACGCAGATCTTGACAGAGCAATAGACATAGTGATAAATGCCAAGTGCCAGAGACCGGGAACATGCAATGCAGCTGAGAAGCTTCTCGTACATAAAGACATAGCTCAAACATTTCTCCCCCGGGTTATTGGGGCACTGCGCAGCCATAACGTTGAAGTTAGGGGCTGCGAGGAAACACGTAAAATTGTGCCGGATGTCAAACCCGCAACCGAGGAGGATTGGTACACTGAATATTTAGACTTGATAATAGGCGTTAAGGTTGTGAGCGGACTTGATGAGGCCATAGCGCACATAAATAAGTATGGAACAAAGCACTCAGATGCCATATTAACATCGGACTTCAATAAGGCCCTGCGCTTTATTAGAGACGTTGACTCCGCAGCCGTATACTGGAACGCCTCAACAAGATTCACTGACGGAAACCAATATGGGCTTGGCGCTGAGATAGGAATAAGCACACAAAAGCTACACGCACGCGGACCAATGAGCGTACAACATTTGACAAGCATCAAATATTTTGTTCTCGGACGCGGACACGTAAGAGAATAGCGATCTCGTAAAGTGGATACAAAAGCATCAACAGAAACAATAATTTAACGCTCTATTTAGACTCTATGAGAAGTCGCTTTGCAAATGATCCTCGAAAGAGAAATCCTGGTTCATATTCTGCGGACAACCAAGGAAAATAATAGTGTTAAGATAGAGGATGTCAATAAGGAGTCTAGAATCCCGAGAGATCTGACTAATGAGGTTCTGAGGAAACTCCATGGCGAGGGCATTCTAATGCTGAGTGATGATACTGTAACTGTTGATGGTGAGCAGCGCCTAAAAATGGCTGCTAGAGCAGTTGAATTAAGCGCCGACATCGAAAGAGTTTCGAGGTTTTTAAACTGGGAGGAATTTGAGAAATTCTTAACATTATCTTTTGAGGCAAACGACTTTCAAGTTAAGAAGAACTTTCGTTTCACATGGATGAAAAAGAGATGGGAAATAGACATACTTGGATTAAAAAAACCGATAATTATTTCAGCCGACTGTAAACACTGGCATAAAGGGTGGAGTGGAGCTGCAAGCGTAAAATCTGCAAAAAGCCAAATTGAAAGAACAAAGGCTCTGGCAGAGGCATCTTCTGGAAGCGTGCGAAGCAAAATTGGCATAGAGAGATGGGAGCACGCATACTTTATACCAGTAATTCTATCGCTGGCTCCATCTCAGCATAAATTTTATGAAAGAACCCCAATAGTTCCTGTTTTGCAAATCAGAGATTTCTTACAGAACGCCATAGTTTATCTGAATGAGATAAATAGATTTCATGTTTCATTCAGAAGCCTTTAGTTAAATTGCCAATCATACAGCAAAAATTCATATGCGCGGTCAGTAAAAATAAAGAATAAATTAAAAAGATGTTATGCAATAAGCCGCTTAGCATTTTCAGGCTTCAGCGAAAAAGAAAAAAGGCTTTTTCCCATCTTCCGCATTAGAAGCATAATGCATGCAATGATACATATTCCCATAATAATGGAGATAAATAAAAGTCTAGTATAATTCTTTCTTCAAACCGCCCTTATCTCCCTTGAGCCGTCAACATATATTTCAACAACTCCCTCATCTATCACTCTATCTTTAGGTCCAAGCCCCTCAAAATGATCAAAAACATCTTGGATGATGAAGCCCAACCTTGTTTCACTCAGCCTTATAGTAGCATATGAACTTTCGTTATACCAGCCAGAGCCGAAAACTTCACCATGCGTTGTATACACGGAGATATAATATGTTCCCGAAATTGGGAGCAGCGCATTTAACAGGTCCTTTCTCCACTCACTCTTAACCGGATCATAAGCGCCAAATCCGGAGCAAAATTCCCAGTAGCACCAGACAATATTTCTCTTTTCCGCTTCCCTGGCGACAAAATATGTCCACCTTACCCTGGATGTCATGTCAGCCTTACTATAAGCGCCAAATTCTCCGAGAAAAAGAGAAACATTATTATTTCTAGCAGCCCATCTAACAGCGATATCAAGTTCATCTGTAATCTGCTTTCTTTCAGCTTCAGCTCCTGTCCATCTTCTTCCCACAGGAGGTGAAGGTGAAACCCACTCCGCCCCTTGATGTGTGAACTCGAAAGGTGTGTAGAAATGAAATGTAACCACTATGTTTTCATCGTTGGCTGGAATCTCAAGATGCTCAAGTCTATAGACGCTATTCCAATCAACCGGCCCAAATATTACTTTTCTATCCGGATTTGTCTCCCTTATAACTTTAATGGCATCCTGGATTAACTCATTCCATAAGCTGCTTGTTAAGTTTCCGTGAGGCTCATTAAGCAGCTCAAAATATAGCGCATCAGGATAATCTTTGTAGTGCTCAGATATTTGTTTCCATAGCGATATGAATCGATCCCTATGCTCCACCGGTTTCTCCATGATCTCCTCGTAATGATGAATATTTATGATAGTGATAAGGTTCTGTCCCAAAGATTTATTCACAACCCAATCTACCCTTCTAAAGAAGCTATCATCAATTTTAAAGGGTGGATAGATATCTGCATGACTCGACCATCTTATTGGGATCCTAACCATATCAAAACCAGCTTTTCCTATTATCTTAAAATACTCGTCTTTAATAACCACCCCCCAATCTCCCTCATTAGGGGCTTCTAAAGCGTTTCCAATATTTATTCCTCGACGCATTCCCACCTTTAAATTACCTCCATTAACTTTAATATTATGAGTCGGCCACGCTTGGTAAGCGCCCCCCGCCGCTTGCGTAATTATAGTTAATCCAATAACTTTTGACCTATTACTCGAATTCTTAGGATGGATAATTTTATCTGTCCTGCCGCCTCTTTTTCGCTTATGTCTAGGAGGGTTGTGATCGTCAGGCACCTACCTTTGGAGGAG
>CALKGV010000017.1 GCA_938091805.1 uncultured archaeon
ATTCGGACAGCGAGAAACAGTAAGAAATTACTTTTACAGGGGTCCAGTGCATTTGCTCCCTTTGCCGCGATTCAACGTTTAGGTAAACGGGTTCTTTTATATCGCGATAAATATGCTGATAGTGTGCTATTGTTTTCTGGATAAATTCCTTAGCGCTGTTTATTGGAAGGTAAAGGGCAACCCAGTTTGAGTAGAGTTTTCCGAAGGCGCTCATTACGCTGTATTCTATGTGATATTCATTCTTTCCATTCACTTTAGGTACAATCTTGAATCTAATCGCTTCATTTTCAGGTATCACGTGTAATTGTGGGCGTTCCGCCGGAATAACAAACTCTTTTGCACCTACCCTTTGCCAACCAAGCTGAGCCTCGCTTAAACCATAAAGGGCTGGGTCAATTACATAGTTTCTTTTTATCTGCTGAACTCCTTGGGTGCTAACGCAGTTGTCTGAGTAAATGAGTGGCAAAATCTTTAGTTTCGGATTTTTAGACATTAATCCCCTATTTTTCAGGAATGTGTAGAGGTCGTCATCCCATGGAAAATAAATTTGCAAGGTGTCAAGGGTGTATTTTCCCAAATCCATATATCTGGGGAATGTTTAAAATGGCATATATGATTATCTTAGCCCATGATAGCAAAACTTATTATATGCTATCAGAGCATTATTTTTGAGGGATGAGGTTGCCAATGATTTATGTCTCGAAGGAAACCGCACGGCTACTCGATAAAATTGTTGAGCATTTACGTAAAAACACCGATACGCCTGGAAGAATATTAAAAACAGATGTGATTTACACAGCGCTTTATGAATATGCGGGAAAACTTGGTTTAAAGGTGAATCAGGTTGGGAACTTGGCATAAGATAATCTTCGGCGATTGCAGAGATATGAAAGAGATCCCAGATCATTCCGTGCACTTGATGGTTACGTCTCCGCCATATTTTAATGCGCCTTTTGATTATCCCAGCTTGTTTAAAGATTATGATGAATTTTTAGATTTAATGAGGGCTGTTGCTAAGGAGCTTAGAAGGGTTTTAGCACCGGGGCGAGTTGCTTGTTTTGTTACCCAAGACGTCAGAGTAAATGGTAAGCTTTACCCTGTTGTTGCAGACATAAATAGAATAATGATGGAGGAAGGCTTCATGTATCGTGATAGAATAATCTGGAGAAAACCCGAGGGCTATATTAGAATAAGCCGTAGAAGCGGAGTCCAGATACAGCATCCCTATCCCATGTATTTTTACCCAGACAACATCTTTGAGGAAATTCTGATTCTCCAAAATGGCAAGTATCGTTATCCAAAGATTAATCAGAAATTTAACTCTTCCAAAATAGATATGCGTGAATTCAATGAGGAAAAATGGTATCTTTCCGTATGGGATATAACTAATGTTTTACCTTTAAAGGGGAGAATCGAAGAGGGTATCGCTGCTTTCCCAGAAGAAATCCCCAAAAGATTAATAAAATTATTCTCATTCGTTGGGGAAACGGTGTTAGATCCATTTCTCGGCTCTGGAACCACTACAAAAATGGCAAGACAGCTTGGTCGCAACAGCTACGGCTACGAGATAGATCTCGAGTTAAAGCCTGTTATTTTAGAGAAAATAGGCTATTCACCCTATCCGCTTGCAGATGATAGCATCGAGATACATGAAAGAGCGGATGCGCGTAAACTAAGAACTTTCCTGCAAAGAAGAATTGAAAGACAAAGATCTGTAGCAAAGAAAAACACAACATAGACTTGTGAGGAGAGCATTAAAACCCAGCACGGAGATCATCCTGCCTAAAACTCTGATAAGCCAAATAATAAGCGCAGCCATAAGAAATTGTGAAAGTATGGGGGAAGAAAACGTTATTTCTTTATGGTTTTGGGCGATGCCCCCATCCATCGCTTAATTACGCGGAAGATAGGCTGGGAGCTGACGTTATTGGCAGTCGTTTGAAAAGATATTTCTTGCGATTATTTCTTTGGTATTTTCCTTTAATGGGTAACTGACTGTGGGGTTTTGAAAGATTTTTCCTTCAACTTTATTTTTCCCTCTTTGGTAACATTTCTTTTATAAGCTATTACTGCACTAACGATTTTGGACTCCGGTTTTTCTTTAGGCAAAGCGTCGTTGCTTCTGACAGCACGCTCGGCTACAACTCGGTGAGTTTGTCCATCAATGATTAATTGAAGGGCTAAGGAACCTTCTAAAGCGGATAAAAACATTCTCATAATCAATTTCAGAACGGGACATGTCTATAACTAATATCAGTGGGCTTTTTATTACGTTGGAAAGGTCCTTAAGATGTTTATCAATTTCTTCCGCTATTTTCTTTTTAGCTCTATTTTTTATGTCGACAAACCCGGATAGATAGCGTAAGGGTTTATACATTTCTGGATTTATAACTTCAAACAAAACATCAGCGTCATCAAGTTTAACATGAACATCCAAGCACTTACTGCCGATTTTTGGCTCTATTATAGTCGGGTATTTTGTCTTAAAAGATGTTGCAATCTCGAGTTCGCTTATAGTTTGCCAAAATTGTTCCTCATTTTTAAGCCATCTCTAATGTGTTTAGTGCCCTGCTCATTGGGTTTAAACAAGCTTAATCCATGATTAAGATGACTTAAAAAAAGCTGCATCGCCTGGATCTATTTCTACCATTGATAAAAAGATGAGAAGGGGATGTGTCTTATTTTTTGCATGTTCCTGTTTCTTAAACCAATCTAGTCCCAAGAAATCTCTTATTGATTGGTAGTTCTGTAAGTTTTTGTAAATTTCATTGTAATTTAGCTCAGGTCGCTTTATCTCCAATTCCTCTATCAGTTTGAGGGATTGAAATAGCTTGTCTTCCTCCCCCTTAATTATACGATTCACATCTAATCCATTCTTTTCAGCCAAGCTTAAGATGATTGAAAAATACTGGTCAACTACACTATCAGCGATCTCCTTACGGTACGCCATAGAGAGAACTTCACGCAAAGTGTCTAAGAGCACATTAATGAAAACATCTTCCCGGTCTTTCCACTTACTTAGAAGTTCCATTAATTTAACAGGATTTCTTGAGGATATCCTCGACAATAAACGCGGAATCTCAGATAAGAGTAACTGATTGATGTCTTGTTGTATCCAAGACTCAATTGTTAAAAAACATCTTTCGAGATCACTTTCTTGGAGGCATTCTGGGAGCAACCATATTTCGTAAAGGTCATGAAATACCCCTCTAACTATCCATGTTCTCAAAATTTCTAAGGTCTTTTCTGGATTTTCCTTTGCTCTATTAAACAAAGCTTGTGTAACAGCATTTAAGACTCGCATATTGGTTTCTTCTGAGCAGATCCGTAATATTTCAAACTCGAGTTCGCTGTCCGCAAGCCTGTGGGTACTCAAATGTGCCAAAATACAGATCTTATCCTCGGCACTACCTTTTTTATCAGTTCAAGCAGCATATCGCCCAAACTGGTTGGGTTCATATCAAAAAATGTAATACACGCTGCTGTAGCTTCCGCTCTAACTACTTCATGTTGATCATTTACGGCTGCTGTTATAAGATCCAATATTCCACTTGGAATTTCTACATCTGGCTTTTTCATGCGCAGAACCCTGACAGCTTTAATAAAAGCTACTTTTATGTATGGGTCTGCTTTTCCGTACTCTAATTCTATTTTTTGGAACAGTATGTTGGGATTGGTTACGGCGGCTCCTCCTAGGAATAAACCAGACCATAATTTCAAGTCAGCATCTTCGCTTTTGTTAAGCATTTCAAAAAGCTTTAAACCTAAGTCAGGATTTTTACTTCCAATTTCTATAAAGGATGTACATAAAAGACCAGAACTCATGTCAGACTTTACTCTTTGGATGATTTTTGATATAAGGTCAAGGAATGATTTATCTGCTTTTGCAATGCTTGGAAGTTTTTTACAAATAAAAGAAAACCATCTAAAAATGTTCGTATCTTCTGCCAATTTGTCAAGAATTTTAACCCAAGAGTCTTCGTCTATGCTAACTTTCAGATCGTCGAAAAATCGCTCTATATCTTCAGAATTATATCCTACAATTTTTTGCTTCAAATCTTCAACAATACGATTAACTTCAACATCCATTTGTTTTACCCCAATATTACGGACAATTTAAATGAGTCCAAACCCATTTGAATAATTTTCTATTAGCGTCTCTTAACTGAAGTGTGTTTTTAGTTGTCTGAGTTTGTTCTAATGTTTAGATTTATTAAGTAAAGATTGATCTTTTATTTTTAGGTGGGCGAGTTGCGAGCACTCACACAAACATTGGTGTTAACTCTCGTCTCAATTGGAATGGTTTTAGTCTCTATCTTTATTGCTTGGCATTTACTTAGCAGAAGGCTTCCAACCCATTCGGAAAAACTTTCAATTTTTGAATAGGTTAAAAGTTTAAACATATTTGAATAATTTATACGTAATTTATTTATTTTTTGGTTTTTACGCTTGTTTATGTGGTCGCTTTGAAGGAAGAACGGGTTTCGGCGTCTTTAAATGTCGTGTTAATGGCTCTTTGCGCTGCTTTGTATGCTGTTGGTGCTTATACTACGGCGTATATTCCTTCTCCATGGGGTTTTGGACAGTTTCGCCCAGCGGTTGTTATTCCTTCCTTCTTTGCTGCTGTTTTCGGTCCTTGGGTTGGCAGCGTGGGCGCCGCGATGGGAACGCTGATCTGCGATTCGGTTAAGCATGGGACTCTTTACATGGGCAGTCTTATGGCGGCTGTGCCTGGAAACTTTGTAGGGTTTTTCATGCTCGGCTACATGCTTAAGAAGAGATTTAGCTGGGGAAGATTCATTCTGGCATCAAATCTGACGCTTATTGTTGGAAACCTTATTGTGGCATTTCTATACGTCTTCTTGTACAAGGTGCTCTACACGCAAGCCATAGAAATGCCAGCTGAATCCTTGATAATGCTTTCCCTAGGGCTGACGATATTCTGGTTTATAACGATGCTTCCGTTTGTTCTCGCCATCACACCAATTCTCATAAGGGTGGTTGCCGCAGCCTTCCCTGGAATAGTTTCCGAGGATATAAGGGTGAGTTCGCTCAAAAATGAAATTCCGAAAAGAACATTCAGCCTAGCTATGGCTATTCCAGGATTAATTATACTGTTAATTGGAATAGTGATTGGGTATACGCCTTTTGGAAGTTCTCTTGCTACAAGCTTTCCAAAAACCTTCACCCCAACAGTTATGGAGCTCCTCCAAGTGCTCTTCTATATATGTGGTGTTGCCCTCTTAATCTTAGGCTTTACATTTCTAGGAGCAAAATCCTTGCTGATCCGGAAAAGTGACGAGTAATTCCTCAACGAAAAATGTATCATTGTTAGTGCTCTATTTGGCTTTAATATGCTTCAATTAACTTCAGAGATATGTGTCCATCATCATGTTGATGAGAAGTTGATGTATGCGCGTATCTTCTGTGAGTTCAGGATGGAAGGCGGTGCCAATCATTTTGCCTTGTTGAGCAGCTACCGCGATTTTTCCTAGTTTGGATAAAACCTTAACTTGTGGTCCAACTTCCCTTATGGCTGGGGCCCTAATAAACACTCCTGGAAACTTTTTGTCTCCAATTGTTGGGATTTCCAGTTCTGCCTCGAAGGATTCCTTCTGCCTGCCGAAGGCGTTTCTCTCAACGACTACATCCATAACTCCCAATATGGGCTGGGGGGTTTCTCCTAAAACCCGATCATAAACCTTTCTAGCTAACAAAATGAGACCTGCGCACGTGCCTAGTATAGGCATGCCATCGTAGATTCTCTGCTTAACCGCCTGCAGCGTCTGGTTAACGCTTGAAAGCCTGCCCATAACCGTGCTTTCCCCACCAGGTATAATTAGTCCGTGGACGGCGTTAACTTCCCCAACAGTCTTAACAAGCTGAACGGAACCTTCAACGCCCATTTCTTTAAAGGCGAGTTTAGTCATTGATATGTGCTCTTCAATGGCTCCTTGTAATGCTAGCACGCCTATTGTTGGCTTTTTCAAGCAGTTCCCCGCTCCTGCATTTTCAGCTCAAGAGTTTTAAGGTCGAAGCCCATCATGGACTTCTTTTCGTCAACCATTTCCTGGGCTTCTGCAACCTTCGCTGGATCGTCGTAGAATGTTGTGGCTAAAACTATGGCCTGAGCCCTTTCCAAGGGGTCTTCAGACTTGAATATGCCTGAGCCCACAAATATGCCGTCACACCCCAAACTCATCATTAATGCGGCGTCTGCTGGTGTTGCTATACCTCCAGCCGCAAAGTTCACCACAGGCAGTCTTCCTAAACGTCCAGTTTCCACAACAAGCTCATAGGAGACCCTGAGCTCCCTAGCAGCCCTTATAAGTTCCTGCTGATCCCCACTCTCATATAGCGCCTTTATCCGCCTAATTTCATCATTAACCATTCTGATGTGCCTTACGGCTTCTGCAACGTTTCCTGTTCCAGGCTCGCCCTTAGTCCTAATCATTGATGCGCCCTCCTCAATCCTGCGGAGGGCCTCGCCTAAATCACGAGCGCCACAGACAAACGGTGTTGTGAAATCCCATTTCCAAATATGCCTCTCCTCGTCAGCAGGCATTAGAACCTCCGATTCGTCAATCATGTCAACGCCCATGGCCTCCAAAACCTTAGCCTCGTAGGTGTGTCCAATGCGGCACTTAGCCATAACCGGTATTGTAACATGATCCATTATCTCCTCAATGGCTTTAACGCTTGCTGTTCTGGCAACGCCGCCAGCCTTCCGCACATCATATGGAAGCTTGTCCAAAACCATAACTGCTACAGCGCCAGCCTCCTCAGCAATCTGCGCCTGCTCAACGCTCGTAACGTCCATGATCACGCCATGTTTCTGCATGTGAGCAAAGCCACGCTTCACTAAAACCGTTCCATGTCTAACCTCAAAACCCTCAAGTTCGCTATAACGTAAACTCCCAGATTGTTTAATGGCGGCTACGAGCGAAATCATATTAATCACAAATAGTAAAGTTCTAACTTGAATATAAAAAACTTACGCGGTTGCACTTGCTAATCGCTTCTCAGTCCAGCGCCCCCTAAATATGAATATAATACTGCACAATGATAATCTCACTCTTTTTTGAGTAGCTACTCTTAAATACTTAAATAAGTTAACAAATGATGATTGAAAGGCGGTTTCATTGCGTTTAGGAATAGTTGTTTCCAAGTTGAGTGCTGTTCCTGGATGTTATGAATCCCCATTGATGGTGAAGGAGCGTTTATCGAAGAATGATGTTGATGGTGTTGTTGTTTTAGGCTCCATAGTTAAGGAGACATCCTCGAGGAGTATATCTTCAGCTGGTGGGAAAGCTCATGGATCTCTTACTGGAATACGGTAACCCCGTGTCCTCAAGGCATATCTGGTTCTGGAATGTACTGAATGATAAGGTACGCCAAGCTGGCGCTGAAGCCTATGCGAAGATGGCTGTTGAAGCAGCTGTTAAAATGGTGAAACGCTTGGAAACGCTCAGAGGCGTAAAGCCTTCAACATGTCCTTTGGAGGTCAAATAGGGTATGAGTGAATATGCAAAAAGCGTTGTAGTTGCTTATGTGATTGTGTTTTCGGCTTTAGCCCTAGTTCTAACCTTCAGCAAGGCTGAGATTCCATATCCCCTCATGCCGTATTTGAAGTTCGACTTCGCAGAAATCCCAATAATGCTGGCGCTCCTGCTGGTAGGTCTTGTCCCAGGCTTGATTACAGAGGTTATCCATTGGATCGGTCTTTCCATAGCGAGAGGCTGGGTTCTAGGGCCGTTGATGAAGATCTTGGCGGTTGTTCCCATGATTTTCGGCTTTTGGCTGGGGATAAGGATTCATAAGAGAGCGGACTGTAAGATTCATTGCGGCTGCGTTTCTGCTCGGAGCCATCATTAGGGTTGTAGTGTGTTGCCTCACTAACGTTGTAGTCCTACTATTTGTTGCGCCTGAATTTCTAAAGTTCTCAGAATACTCATTAAAAGCTGTGGGAATAAACGTGGCTTCCGTAATCGACGTCCTATTATGGACATTAACCCTTAACGGCGTATTCAACGCTCTACACGTATGCTTATCATCTTCGATTGCGATGGTGCTGTTCAGAGCGGCGGCGAAGAGGCTTCCAAACATGGCTGAAAAGGCTTGGTTCTCGCTTAAGGCTAGGTAAACTCTGCTCCCGACACCATCGCTATCAAGGAGCGCGTCAAAACCCCTATGCGGTTTAGGCTTCATTATTCCCGCTGGAAATCCGTGAAGCATATCCTTTAATTTATTCTGCTTCCATAACAATTTTGGCTAGGCGAACAGCGTCTTCGATGCTTTTCATTAAAGTGTTGGTTACGGTGACTTTTATTCCAAGGTTTTCTATGCGTTTTTTATGGGCAATATCAGCTTCATCGATTATGATATGTTTTAGGAGTTTTCCATAAAATTTGGCTACTCCATATGCTGAGGGTTCAAAGCCCATGCTTGCCATAACCCTGTCCGCCGGCCCCTTAAGTGCTTTTCCCCCAACTATTGGGCTGACACCTAATACAGGCGCTTTCGACGCCATCAAAGCCTTTCTTATGGCTGAAATTGAAAGTATGGGTGCTATACTCAATATTGGATTGCTTGGGCATATGATGATGCGCTCAGCCTCATCTATGGCTTCGGTGACGCCTGGTGCAGGCTTAGCCTTTTCCGCTCCCTCAAAAACCACGTTTGTCACCTTATCCATGGTTCCCCTTTTTACAAAGTACTCTTGAAAGTCGAGGAGCAATTCGCCTGCCTGAACCTTTGTACGCACATCGTCATCGCTCATTGGGATAAGTTTAGCCTTAACTCCAAGCATTTTACACAGTTGAGCTGTGGCTTGTGAAAGCGTGTAGCCTTCCCTTAACATTTTTGTCCTTATGACGTGTATGGCTAGGTCTCTGTCGCCAAGCTTAAACCATGTTTCAAACCCGAGCCTACCCAGCATTTCGAGGCAGTTGAAGGTGTCACCTGCAACACCCCAACCCTTCACTTCATCAACAATCCCGGCAAGGGTGTACATGATTATGTCCAGATCCGGGCTTATATGCAGGCCGTAAAGCTCAACATCGTCGCCAACATTACCCACTATTACAATTTTTCCCGGAGGAACAACCTCTACGAGCCCACGCAAAAATTTCGCGGCTCCAACACCGCCAGCCAGGGCGACAACTCCCACCATGAACCCACCTTTACACCATGATTTATTCCATAATTTCATCAATATTTTACCATTTCCGTTATGATTTAAATCCAGCGAGGAAATTCTTAACTTCATGCCTGCGTAATATAAGCTCTACAACGATACTTGAAATCATAACTTCTATGAATGCCTTCACAACTATGAAGGCTATTATGGCTTGAGGAACATTGTAGACCATGCATGCAAGCCAAATGTAAGGCATGTATGGGATCATTGCTAAAGCTCCGCTGAGTGGGGGTGAAAACTTAAGCTTTTGAGCGAAGAGGCCGGCTACAGCGGCAAGCAACGCATTTCCGAAAGGTATAAAGACATTTCCAATCTGCAATGTAGCCATTATTAGACTTAGAAAACCTGTTATGGCCCCAGATAAGGGGCCAACAGAAACCGCGAGAAGCAGAGAAGGCAAAGCTGACAAATGAAACTCAACTGTTGTGCCTGGCGCTGAAGGTAGCCTTATCGAGAGATAACCCAAAACGTTTCCAAGAGCGCTTAGAATTGCAATCAACGCAACCAGCCTCGTCGAGAACCTCTCCAAACAAGACACCAAGCTAATAAAATTTCCCAACATTCTAATAAAGACTACGCCACATAAAATAATGTGAGGCGTGTCACTTGGATGTAGTTGAGCTGATGAAAACTAGAAGGAGCGTAAGGAAGTTTAAGCCGGACAGGATTTCACGAGAGGTTGTATGCTCCATTATAGATTTGGCAAGGTGGGCTCCTTCAGCGCACAACGCTCAGCCTTGGCGCTGCATAGTAATCGACGATGAAGATGTTAAGGCGAAACTTGCCTGCGAAATGGGGAAGGCTTGGCTTTCAGACATGCTTAAGGATAATGTTCCCAAAGACAAGGCTGAGGAAATTGTGAGGATTGAAAGCTGGGAGAGAATCACCAAAAGCCCGATAGTGATTATTGTGTGCCTAACAATGGAGGACATGCATAAATATCCGGACGGGAGAAGGCGGAGAGCGGAATATTTGATGGGTGTTCAAAGTGTGGCAGCATACATTCAAAGCTTGCTGCTTCTGGCACATCACTATGGGCTTGGAGCATGCTGGGTTTGTGCTCCCCTATTCTGCCCAAACGCTGTGAGAAAGGCTCTTGGACTACCATGGAAAATGGAGCCTCAAGCAATGATCACGATGGGATACGCTGATGAAGAACCAAAACCTCCGCCGAGGAAAGGGTTAAACGAAATTTGCAGCTTCAATTTTTGGCCAAACTGAAAAATGCGTAAAATCATCAACCTCCCTGATGTCCACTTTGAGGCAAAACCGAAGGCCCGCAGAATTAGAGAAGACCCTTAGACCAGAGGAGGGCAGAATGGGTGGCTATGGAAGAAACCCAAGATTTAAAAGCCTTATTCTTTAGCTGGCGCAATGTTCAAATTTCTTATGGTGTAAAGCTCTTTTGATGAAAACGTGCCATTCAACCGCAGAACCGAGCCTTAAACCCTAGAATCCATAGTCAAAGCATATAATCGCATCCCTTAATTGAGAACTCATTGCAAAACTATTTAAGTTTCCCTCTTTTATGCCTTCTACATGGAGTTTCGTGAGCTTAGTGATGGTGAGTGGGAGTTTATTAGGTCTTTGCTTCCTCCTAAGGCTAGGGTTGGTAGGCTCTGGGGCTGATGATGGGCGTGTGTTGAATGGTGTTCTCTACGTGCTTGTTACTGGCTGTAGGTGGATGGATATGCCTGTTAGGTATGGGGCATTACTCGACGGCTTTTAGGAGGCTTAAGAGGTGGCAGGAGCTTGGTGCGTGGACGCGAATACTTAA
>CALKGV010000018.1 GCA_938091805.1 uncultured archaeon
TTCTTCAATATTTTTAAACAAGTTTAATACGTTAAATTGCATAATCTTACACTTTGAACTCATCTCAAAATTCCATACAATAGAAAATGATTCAATGACTCTGAAAAAGAAGAGAATGCGATAAGTGATTGGATCCAAAAATAAGTGAACCGCAAAAAAGGAGGTGAAAGCAGACTTTGATGCAAGAATTGCCCTTAAAAGCAACCCTGCTTAAGCCTCATAAAAAATAGGAGGGGGTATCAATTAATGAATGAAGATCAGCCTAAAAATTGCTATCTTAAACCGTATTGAACGGATGCGCTAAATCGTGGAGACTGAAACTCAAAGAACGCATGCAAGATTCGATGACTCTAGAAAAATGAGAAGAGAGGATTATTTGGTGTTGTTGATTGGAGTGGAAAGACTAGGGTTGTTCAGGGCATAGGAATTTGAAACCGCAGCCTCCTGCGCATTTTTTCTTAGACGTTTTTATTGGCGGCAGCCTTTCTTCCCTTATAATTTTTTCAATATCGCTTAAAACCCTTCTCACGTAAACTTTCATGGCGTGAGTTATCTCCAACTTGATAACTTTATCCTCCGGGATGTAGTTGATGAAGCCGCGTTTAACATGGGTGTTAAAGGCTTCGTCTATCAGCAGCGCATAGGCGGTGAGCTGATACTTGTGGTCAAGCCAGATTTTTCCATGGTTGGACGGCATGTTCTTGTAATCAACCGGTATATACTCGTCTTCCCTTGTCCTGATAATTAGGTCGATGGTTCCAGTTAGCTTCAGCTTAGAAGAATATAATGGAACAAAGAACATTTTTGTGGCTCCCGTGAGATTTGGAGAGTAGTAAATTGCATCTCTACGACGAAGCTCCCTCCTCACGTACTCCCCATGCCGTTCGCTACTATCTTCTTGCTGTGAACCGAGATTCGGTCTGACATGCAGTACTCTCTCAAAATATACAATGCGCGGACAATAGAAATAATGCTTAATATCCGTGACCGAAACTGAGGGTTCAGAAATGTCAGAAGTAGATAAACCTTGGCCTTCTGGATCCCTCGTCCACCTCGTATCTTTTCGGCTTACCAATGATCCTCCTACCCCTAAAACATGAATCACATAAAGGATATATCTGAACATTCTCAACAGCGTCGCCTATTAGCCTTCTTAAATCAACAATTAAGCTATTGAGCCTGTCTCTCCTTAAATCACCAATAAAGGCGCTGTACTGAATGTGGGCGAGACCGTAATCCTTCAACGTCTCGGCAACTTGAAGACGCAGATTATCGTCCGTGATGTCATAAATAATTAAGTATCGCGTAAGGCATCACCAACCTAAAACGAAGGGTTCATACCTAACAGAGTCTCGAAGTAGAAAACGGGTGATACAGCGAGATTGCGAATAAATAAAGCTCTTCAATGGTCCACGCCTACCTCCAAACATAACAGGGCTATCGAGCCTAGTGAGCAAAGCATCCAAAATTAGCTGAATAGCCCTTTTACTGAGAACCCTGCCCTCTTCAGCCTCAGCCCCAGCTGCCAAAACCTCCTCAGGTCTAATGACTTCTCTAGAGAATAAACCTATCAGAGCCCTATCAACAACCTGCTGCCTAAACTCCTCCATTAAATCGAGGACAAGTGACGGTTTACCAGGCCTATCAGCATGCAGAAAACCAGCGTATGGGTCGAGCCCAGCGTAGCAAACAGCCTTCCAAACCTCCGGAAACAAAACAGCTTGATAACCAAAGTTGAGCATAGCGTTAAATGGGTCTCTTGCGCCTCTAGTCTCCCTCCCCTTGAATGCAAGATCTTCAGGTAATACGGATGCGATAGCTCTCCAATAAGCCCTAGCAGCCTCAGCCTCTAAACTCATTAAGTCCAGCCTTTTCTCATCAATACTTGAGCCCTTCTCCCCATTAATCCCTTCATAAATCTCATCGATAAGTCTGCTGGATCTATAAAGCTCATCCGCTAATGATTTGTTAGTTTGCTTCCTGTTCTTCGCCATAAGCTTAAGAATGTTTGCTTGATTCTTCACTTTTCCCATAACAAAGCTCTTAGCTAAAGTGAACCCTCTCTCATCCGTATATGCCGAGAATTGTTCACGCTTGGCCCTGACGGAGCCTGAGATTGTAGTCGGCATGAGCACAGCATACGGCCAGCCACTATACATTGCAAGAACAACTTGAATATTGCGGCTTATAGCCAGCCTTAACGCGCTGGTGGATAAAGCGGCGCCTTTACTCATACAGACTATGCTCTCCACATCATCAGCCGGGAACTCACGTTTTTCCTCATCCTTCCTAACGATAAACCTGTTGCGCTTGCGGCCGAGAAAAATGCCGAAATCATCAAGAAAAATCATGGTCAAAAAGCTTCACCCCTCATCCGGAGCATATGTGATAGTACATGCAGTCCTCTGGGCATTTAGATCCGGGAGGCTTTCCCGGATCCCTTCTTTCAGCAACGATCTCCATCTTTCTGTCTCTCTCCTCAATCCACCAGCTCCTCAGCTCGTCGTTTGCGAAGAACAAATCTTTCCTCACAACAATCCTGTTCTTAATTATGTTTAGGTATACAACGCAGCATATGTCAACAGGCACCTCGTGAACGCTCTCGAAGACGAGCGCATAGCCGACCGGCGCCAGCCTATGCCAACCTTCTGGCTCGCTTCCAACCTTCAAATCAAACATTATGGAATGCAAATAATCATAGCAGTCAAGGCTTAGGAGACCGCTCAGACCTAGGAGCTCGCCGGAAATCTTATGCTCAATTAGAAACGGAACTGCGGAGGCCATTAAATCATACTCTGAAGCATAAGGCTGCCGAGCCTCAACATCAGCGTATCTGGCCTCGCAGATCTTCACAAGATAATCCCAAACCTTTTTAGCTGGCGGAAAAACATCATCTGGTTTAGCGGGTATCTCACTCCACCTTATCTTCTTGCACCAAGAGTCAAAATTTAAGTCCTTCCGCTGAATGAACGCCTGCAAGCAATCGCTAACTACTCCATGGAGGACTTTACCGAGAGCCACCCTGAAGTTCACCGTGCCCTGAAGATCTTCAACGAAGCTAAGATATACGTCTCTTCCTGTGGGGCAGAATTTGGAGCAAACGGCGTACATCGGCAACTTAACATCTTCATAAAAAGGCTTTAGAGGAGCGGTATGCCAATTCCAACCCCTGAGCTCTGGGCTAACGCCAACCTCCCTAGCAACCGGCAGAAGCTTATGAATAAGAAGCTTTCGCTCCAAATCCGACAAGAAATACATTTTAACCCCTTCAAACATTTAATATTTGAAAAGAGCATTAAAATATTGTCTAAAATTCTATAGAAATCTATTTCATATAAGCCGCACACGTCTTATAGAAAGAAACTTTTAAGGCTTCATGGAGTAAAATATCTATTTGGGTATCCGCCGAATGAAAGCCTTAGTAATTTCTGTTGGAACCGGAACCAGGCCCTCAAGAAAATCTATTGAGGGTTTAGCTGAGGCAATAGTGAAAAGCATAAGGCATCATAATCCCCATAAAGCATATTTAGTAGCGAGTAAAGAGAGCGTGGAGACAACTTTACCGGAGATACTTCCAAAAATAAAGACTATGGAAAGCGAGATAATACAGATAGAGGACCCTGATAACATACAATTAATATATGAAACTCTTAGGTCAAAGATTAAGGAGATAAGAGAGCACTATGAGACGCTGACGGTGGACTATACCTCCGGGACAAAAGCTATGACAGCCGCCCTAGCGATCCTGGCAACAATCTTCGGAGCAGACGAGCTAAGCTATATAACGGGCAAAAGAGAGGCTGGCATAGTTAAACCCGGAACAGAGCAAATAATCCCCATAAGGCCATACTTCATAATGGCTGAACAAAAGATTAAAGAGTCCATACAATTCTTTGACAAAAATCAATTCTCAACAACCATAACAATCTTGGAGCAAATAAGAGGGGCAACCGGGGATCCGGAAATAATTAACCGAATAACACCGCTGCTGAAGCTGGCAAGAGCCTATGAGCAATGGGACAAATTTCAGCACGAAAAAGCCTACAAAATAATAAGAGGGATAAAGATGCCGAGTTTATCCGGAAACAAGCAGTTCCTGGGCACGCTTATAAGCAACCTAAAAAGGGAAGGTGGCGAGCCGGAGCCACATTACATAGCCGACCTGATAAATAATGCTGAAAGAAGATTCGAGGAATCAAAATATGATGATGCGGTGGCAAGATTATATAGGACGGTTGAACTGATCGCCCAATACCGGCTGAGAAAAATCTATGGAATAGAAGCATCAAATGTTGAAATAGATGAGATCCCGCAGGATATGCTCCAGAGATGGAGCATACTAAAAGACCAGAAAATAATGAGGCTGGGGCTGAACGACAGCTACGAGCTACTGGGCGCTCTAGGAGACCCAGTGGGCCAGATCTATCAGGACGATAGAAAACTAAAAGATCTGCTCTCAAGGAGAAACGCATCTATACTAGCGCATGGGCAAACGCCAATAACAAAACAAGTATATATTCAGCTGCGCAAACGAACATTAGAATATGCGAAGATGACGGTTAAAAACCTAACGCAGTTAATAGAGAACTCTAGATTCATAAAATGGAAAAATATAGAGCGCATGCAATTTAAGTCCTAAAAAGAAAAATCACCTTTATCTAGGATGAAACGCTATTTTCATCCTAGACCAAATTTGATCCGTTAAACCATTGGCATTATTGGTTCTTTAGTAGACACATCAAGATCGTTGCTGAAAAACCCCGCATAAGCATGGATTAACAGAAGCCGACATAGAGGATGGAGGATGCCGAACATGTTGTACTTTTGCCCTGTCTTACATTTATGTAAAACTTATATAGTGATATTTTATTATTAATGCTGAGATGTAAATGTCCGATGCGATAATAAGTGTAAGGGTTTCCAGAGAGCTTAAGGAGGAGCTAAAGAAGTATGGAGTTAAAGTTAGCGAAGTGATTAAAAGAGCCCTTGAGGAGGAAGTGCGCAGGAGAAAGATGGAGAAGCTGCAGGAGGCCGCGGCTAAACTGGGGGAGTTCTTTGCAAGAATGCCCGATGAAGAAATTGTTGAGAGCGTAAAGAGGGCTAGGATGGAAATATGAGGTGTCTCATGGACTCAAGCGCCATAATTCTAACGCTTAAATGGTTGGAGGAGAAATCCGTCGAAGCCCTTAATGGGCAGGCAACCCTCAACTCGGCTTACTATGAAATAAACAACGTGATCTGGAAGCAATGCGTGATAGAGGGCTCTATAAACCTCCAAGAGGCAATAAGCAGAGCCAGGGAAGTAGCGCAAATCTTGGAAATCATGAGTATAGAGGAGTTGAGGTCGGCCGAAGAGTTCGGCGAAGCCATGAAGTACGCCATAGAACAAAAACTAACGTTCTACGACGCATCATACCTCCAAACAGCGAAGAATAGGAATTATGTGCTGGTAACAGAGGATAAAGAACTTCTTGAAAAATCCAAAAATGTCGGCGTTAAAGCCATGACCGTAAATGAGTTCTTAAACCTAGTTAAACGCTGAATTAAATGAACAAAGCCTTACTTGTCTAGAAAAGTTTTTCGAAGCCCAATATGCTACTAACAAACAGTAATAACACTATTATATAAAGGTTTGATTAAAATTTGGTGGGCCGGGAGAGATTTGAACTCTCGACCTTTCGGTTTCTAAAGGTTAAAGCCCCATCTTTATCAGCCGAACGCTCCAACCAAGCTGAGCTACCGGCCCCTTCAATATTTTAGGTAAAGCAGTCCTATCATAAGAATTTTTTGGTAACAAGGCGCAAGTCTATATGCGCTGAATTATAAATCTTCTTTATCAAATAGAACTCATCTCCAAACTCTTTAATATTTGACTAGTCAAATTTATAGGGAGGTTGTTGTAAGGTTTACTTATGCCTGAGATGGGCTGGGCTATCTTAACTGGTTAGGGAGGCTACAGATGATAGGGTTAAGGAGCTAGCCCGTAACAGGGGTTTAACGGTAGATGAGCTTCTAAATGGCTGATGAATCCGGCTGGGAGAAGCGGATGGGCCGCATGCAGCCTATGCGGAGCTAAAGTTAAATCTAAAAACCTACATGAACACATAGTTAAAGCACATCCAAAACCTGCAAGCAACACTAACTAGTCAAAACCTAAATAGTTTAGAGATGAGTTCAAACATAATATGCAAAGTCCTCCAGGGATAAATCATGGCTCAACCTATATGCTTATCCGCTGAGCTCCTTTTAAGGGACCTGTCTTCTAAATGCCCAGGCGCATACGTTCTCGGTCTATCAGCGTCTGGGCGATCTCTTAAATTTAGTCGGCGGAAAAGGCTTAAATAACTTTGCAAGGGAAATCCCTTAATATGCGAGGTTCCAGGCTTAGAGAAACCGCAGTGCGCACATTAGGAGCATACAGAATCTTAGCCTCCCTCATTCGAAGCCTGGATAAAAGATACAAGTTTATGGTTGCCGTTTTAGGCATCTACCAGTGGGTTTTCAACCTGCCTACGAATTATAATCAACTTTACATCACAGGGCTCGGAGCGGACCCCGTCAGGCTCGGCTCTCTGAGCAGTCTAGGCGGGCTCGTGTCATCCACGGCTTCAGCCCCTGTAGGCTGGCTGATAGATAAGTATGGAGTTAAGAGGATGGTCGTCTACGGCCTTCTCATATCAACCCTAGTATCCCTAATATACTATACGTCTGGAAGCTGGCTTTCACTCATACCGGCCGTTATGCTAGCCGAGCTGGGCTTCAGAATGATAATACCTTTAACGGACCTAATATTCATGGACGTTGTCAAGTCCACGAGTAGAGCTCAGGCCGTAGCCCTCTCAAGGACCGTATGGGCTATACCGTCACTCGCAGCCCCAATGACAGCGGCCCTCGTAGTAGCCAGCTCAGGAGGCATATGCGTGGAAGGCATAAGGCCTCTCTACATCCTACAAGCCGCGGCAACAGCCCTAGTGGCCCTACTGGTCTATGTGAAGCTAAAGGAAACCCATGTGAACTCCATGAGTCTAACCAGCGGTGTAAACTTCATGGAGGGATTCAGGGAGGTTCTCAGAGGAGGTAGAAAGATCCTGCTTTGGCTTATAACCATGGGTTTATGGAGGTTCTCAAGCAGCATTTCGATGCCGTATATACCGCTTTGGATGGCATACGTTAAAGGCGCGGATCCATACATCCTAGGCATCGTAGGTACAGCTGGGCTGGTCTCCTCAGCCCTGCTGCAGATGCCTATAGGAATCTTAGCTGATAGAATAGGGCGGAAGAAGGCGTTCTTAATTTCGAGGCCAATAGCATATCTAGGTACAGCTGTGCTTCTGCTTGCGCCGTATCCTCAATTGCTGGCGGCAGTAGGGTTTCTGGGCGCCATAGGGTTTATGGGAGGCTTCGCTGTTGTCAGCTTCACACCCTTCGTAACGATGCATTGGGAGATGGTTCCAGCCGAGATGAGGGGCAGATGGTTTGGGCTCTCAAGCCTGTTTGAGTCTATGGCTATCGCAGGCTACATGCTCGGGGGAATTCTATGGAGCTACGGGTACATGGAACTTGTGCTCCTTCTGCCAGTGATCGTGGAGGTCACATGCATAATGCCAATACTAATTTCGATTCCTGACACTCTGGGGAAGAACCGAGAGTAAACATGATCCCTCAGTATGCTGAATAGTACGTAAAAGTTTATTATGTGGTTCTCCTTTTTCTTTCTTTCAGGTGAGGTTTAAAGCAATGTATAGTAGCAGCTTAGATAGCTGGAAGCTTAAGGGTACAACCACGGTGGCCTTTAAATGCCTCGACGGAGTAGTTATGGCCGCTGATACCAGGGCGACAGTTTTACCAGGCTTCGTAGCCCACAAGAAGGTGAAGAAGGTTCATGAAATAACGCGTAATGTTGGCATGACGATCGCAGGCATCCCAGCGGAGGCCATAAATTTACTGGACATTTTAAAGGCTAACGCCATGCTCTATCAGCTTCAGCGTAGGAGAATAATCCCCGTTAAGGTTGTGGCCAGCTTAGCCTCAGTGATGCTCTTCCAGCAGAGATACTTCCCATACGAGGTTCAGGCGATTATAGGCGGATATGATGATGAGGGCTACCATCTATACTCGCTTGATCCCTTCGGAAGCGCAATAGAAGATAATGTGATAGCCACAGGCTCAGGCTCGCCAGTCGCCTATGGAGTGCTGGAAAGCGGATACCATGATGGGATAAACATGGATCAGGGACTTACATTGGCAGTTAAGGCCATCAACGCGGCCATTAAGAGGAATGTTTTCACCGGAGACGACTTCGATGTGGCAGTAATAACTAAGGAAAAGGGTTACGTGGAGCTTACTGACGGGGAGAAGAAGAATATCTTCGCTAAGGCTTCATCCTAGAGCCATGCTCTTTCCGGATGATCAAATCTAATAGATCGCCCATATTCTTTATCTTTGCCACGTTCTCCTTAACCGCATCTTCTCTGTCCAATAGTATCGCCCTTAAACCAGCCTTTAAGGCGCCGAAATAATCTTTCTCCAGATCATCACCGACGTATAGGGCTTCATAAGGTTGAACATTAAGTATTCTTAAGGCGTGCAAAAATATTTCCCTGCATGGCTTCGGCCTCCTAACAGTGTCTGTGCCCACTGCGACGTCAAAGAAGCCTGCCAATTTTAATCTCGCTAGAATATCTTCTATGTCCTTTTCAAAGCCATTTGTTATAATGCCAACCTTCAAGCCAGCTTCCTTCAGCCTAGACAACACCTCTTTGACATCCGGGTAAAGCTCAACATCGGCGTTATCCCACCATTCTTCAGCTAAAGCCCTCGCCAAAAAATCAGCGTTCTCCAGGATCCGCAGATTCTCCAAGATTATTTTGTTCCATTTAATCCAGAAATCATAATAGGGGAGATTATAGTCTTTAAGCGTTAAGTTTTCCTCCGCTTTTTTATGAGCCGCAAATATAACATCGATTGGTTTCTTAACCCCATGCGCCTCAAGTATTCTCCTTATGATCTCCGGTGGGGACGCTGTCTTCACCAAAGTACCTCCCAAATCAAAGAGGACGACTTTCAAATCCATATTCTTTCCCCGGCAGCGCTAACTGTTCAAGGCTGTTTTGGACGCATACTGCTGTACAATCATATCCTAACATATTTAGTGTTGATGTTAAATATTTTCCATCAAAAATAATAATTATTTCGATATTTCTATGTTAGGTGGCTGACACAATTGTTAATCCTGGTGCTGGCTGAATCTGCGCTTGAGGCTATCCCGCAGGAAATATGGGATCATCCGCTGATTAAACGTTTCTCCAAGCTGAAGGGTAAGCATCCAAGATTCATCCTCCTAGACAGGTCATATCACCATTACGCTATGAGAAACCTAGAAAAGAATGAGAAGCGAGGCAGACCCGATATAGTGCACTTCAGCCTGCTTGAGGCTTTAGGCTCACCGCTAAATAATGAGGGTCTTTTACGGGTTTACATACACTCTTTCGACGACCATGTTATTTCCGTCTCGCCAGAAATAAGACTGCCTAAAAACTTTAACCGGTTTGTGGGATTAATGGAAGATCTCTTTGAGCATGGAAAGGTTCCGCCGAAGGGTAAACCATTATTAATGCTTGAGAAAAAAACATTGCCAGATCTCATAAGCGACTTGAAGCCAACATACATTATCCTATTTGATAGAACTGGCAGAGCAAAAACCTTTGAGGAAGCAGCGTTAAGCCTCACAAAGCAGGAAAGACCCCTAGCAATCATCGGCGGCTTCCCGCATGGCGAGTTCAGGGAAACAACGCTGAATCTGGCGAATGAGATTGTATGCATAGACCCTGAGACTTTAGAAGCATGGACTGTCGTCTCACGCATAATATATGAGTATGAAAGAGTTTTATCGATTCCAAAAAAGAGGCTTAAAAAATTAATTTAAATGTTTTCAGGGGTTAATGCCATTTCCAGATCTTTCTGCCCATTAGAACTTCCGGAAGGACGAAGAGACCCCAACTTGCCACGACCATAACGTACATGAGGTCTATTGGGGTTAAAGCCGTTAAGTGGAATAGTTGCTGGGTTACCGGTATGTAAGTTATCCCGAGGGTTAATGCCACAGAGGCTAGGTCTGCTATGACAAAAAACCTATTTTGGAACGCTCTCCTCCCCATTCTCCAAACGCTTTGCTTCTCTGAACGGCAATTCCAAACGACGAACAGCTCAAACATTGCTGCCTGCACAAAAGCGGTTGTGGTAGCCTCAATGTACGTCAACCTTCTGGCATCCTCGTCTATTCCCCAGGGGAAGCTCCATGGATGGGAAGGCCACACGTAGTATTCTAGGCAGAAGACGAGGAACGTTCCTGCAGCTTGCAAGAGAAAGGATGCTATGATGAATGCTCCCATTCCATGCAGTATTCCCTCCTCAGGTTTTCTGGGCGGCCTATCCATGACATCTACATCTGGGGGATCGGTTGCAAGCGCTATGGCTGGTCCACCATCAGTTACTAGGTTTATCCACAGTATCATCGCTGGCAGAAGGGGAAGAGGAAAAATGTCGGGTCCAAATATTCCGCCTAGAATCGCGAATGTTCCTATGACCAGTAGCTCATCGAAGTTGCAGGCCAGCAAGAACCTCGCATATTTCCTTATATTATCATATATTACTCTGCCCTGTTCAACAGCCTTAACTATCGTTGCAAAGTTATCATCAAGCAAAATAAGATCTGAGGCTTCTCTTGTAACATCTGTTCCGCTTATGCCCATGGCTACGCCAACATCAGCTGCCTTCACAGCTGGCGCATCATTAACACCGTCGCCAGTCATAGCAACTATGTGCCCCTTCTTCTTTAAGGCGTTAACAATTTTTAATTTATGCTCCGGAGAAACCCTCGCATAAACGGTTACTTTCTCCACTATCTCCTCAAATTCTCCGTCGCTTAGCTTCTCCAGTTCCGCGCCCGTTAGAACCATGTCTCCCTCCTTAAAGATTCCCACTTCCTTCGCTACCGCTATGGCTGTAAGTTTATGGTCGCCCGTTATCATAACGGCTTTTATTCCGGCTTTCTGGCATAACTTATTAGCCTCTATCGCCTCCTCACGAGGCGGATCAATCATCCCCTGTAACCCAACAAAAATCATCCCGTTTTCAACGGTTTCGGCATCGTACCTATTTAAGGTTGTTGGCAGCTTCTTATACGCCATAGCAAGCACTCGTAAAGCATTCTCAGCCATTTTTTCGTTAATCTTAAGAAGCTCCGCCTTTCTCTCATCAGTTAATCTCATCTCTTTATTATTCTCAATAACATATACGCATTTTTCTAAAACAACTTCAGGTGCGCCCTTCATGTAAGCATGGATCTCACCATCCGGCGTTTTATGAATCGTGGTCATGCATTTTCTCTCTGAGGAGAAGGGGATTTCTCCAATTCGCGGATAATTTTTCTCCAACTCCTCATTTTCGAGCCCAGCTTTAGCAGCAGCCACAATTAACGCTCCCTCAGTTGGGTCTCCAAAGATCTCCCACGAATTACTCTGATCGTTTTTTCTTAGGCTAGCGTTATTGCATAAGGCTCCTATCTGTAGTAGAAGCTTAACGTTTCCCCCGGGTCTTACAGGGTCTTCGCCCTGAAGGAATTCCCCCTTAGGTTCATAGCCGACGCCGGTGACCTCAATAAGTTCTCCGTCGACGTAGATCTGGCGGACAGTCATCTCCCCCTTAGTTATTGTTCCAGTTTTATCTGAGCATATCACGGTTACGGCTCCGAGGCTTTCCGCTGATGACAATCTTCGCACAATAGCATTTCTCTTCGCGAATTCCCTTGCGCCAAGGGCTAAGGCTATTGTCACCATTGCGGGAAGCCCCTCTGGGACAGCTGAGATTGCCAGAGCTATTGACGACATGAAGGCTTGTATAAAGCCTTCTATTTCAAAATGCATCTGCATGATTACTTCAAAGGCTTCAAGCGCAAATATTAAAACGCAAACGGCTACGACAACCTTGGCTATTTTACTTGCAAATCTGTTTAATTTCCTTTGGAGGGGCGTTTCTTCCTCCTCGGCTGCTTGAACCATCTCAGCTATTTTTCCAAATTCTGTATTCATGCCTGTTGCGGTTACAACGGCTTTTCCCCTGCCAAAAACTATGTATGTTGCGGAGAAAATCATGTTCCGTCTTTCAGAAACGGGCGTATCCTCCGCCAAGATAGCTAATTCTTTATTGACTGGTGTAGATTCACCGGTTAAAATGGCCTCATTTACTTTGATATCAATGTTTTCGATTAGGCGTGCGTCAGCGGGAACATGATCTCCCTCCTCTAAGGCGAGTATATCTCCCGGAACTACTTCACTTGCAGGTATAATGATCTCTTTGCCATCACGGATTACGCGAGCTTTTGGAGCGGCCAATTTTTTTAGAGCTTCTATAGCTTTTTCCGCCCTATATTCCTGAACGAAACCCGTAACCGCGCATAAGACAACTATTGCGCTTATTGTGATCGTGTCCGCGTAGGCTTCCATAAATTCTGCGTTCTCGTTCAGCATCTCCCAATAGCCGACAATCGCTGAAAAAATAGTTGCGGCAATAAGCAATAAGATAAATATGTCTTTAAACTCATCTAAAAGCATGTGAAATACGGTTCTACGCTTCACCTTCCTAATTTCGTTATACCCATATTTCAAAAGTCTCTCGCGTGCTTCTTGAGAAGATAAACCTTCACAGGTAGCATTAAGTTCCTGTAAGACTTCGTTCACTTCCATCGCATGCCAAGGCTTCGTCATTTATAACACCCTTCGATCTTCTTACGTCATGCCATTCTTTATCCAAGACGGAGACTCCTAGCCTAGAGATTCAAGAATGCTAATGGAAAATATTAAGATTTTCCTTAAAAACGGGCGTGTCCAATAATTGCTTAAATTTAGATTTTTCTGAACTGTTTTTCCGGGTTCAGCCATCCTTCGCCTACCATTTCCGATCGGCTAAAGAGGCGGAGATTCCCCCTCCCTCCACCATCCAAGCATGGAAAACAATTCTCCACAACAATTATTGGACACGCCCCTTAAAAACTTAAAGATTCTAAAGGGTGAAGCACGCTCGGTCAGACTGGGGGTTTGCTGAGTTTTGAGGGTGAGACTACAGGGTTATTGCATTTTCCATGAAAGGATGAAGAACAGTGAGATGCCGCATTTGAATCAAAGCTGATTTTCTATTCTGGAGCCTTGAAACATTAAATTTTAAGATTTAAAAGGGGCATCAGCATCTCGCCAAAGGATTGGAAAATGAAACAAGATTGATTGATAAAGCATCTGTTTATAATGACGTGTTAAGGGAAGAAACCGTTTATTTAAGCCAGCGTGTTTTCTTAGCGACAACCATAACCGTTATGCCTGCAAAAAGCCCTGAAACTGCTACTAACATTAATGGAACTGACATTGTTAAAGGAGATGTCTCCTGATAAGTTTCGCTTTTTCCATAAATCTGCGCCGCCTCTCTGAGGGAGGCTGCACGCGCAGCCCCCAAGGTCGCATTGCTCACGGTAAAGTTGTAATCATTACCTGTTACATTTTTCTCAGCGGCGCTTCCCGATAAGGTTGAGATCACATTTATGTTTGAGCAGTAAAGGAAAAGCGCTATTGGAAACAGCATCACTAGGATTCCTAACATTATCCCGGCGAGCGAGTACGCGATGATTTTTCTAATCATTATCCCTCGAAAAATAAATAATGATGGCGAAATATATTACTATACTTTAGAACAGTTCAATCATGAGGGGATAGCATGGCTAAAAGGCTGGCCGTAGGTGTAGATCTTGGCGGAACAAACGTTAGGGTTGCCTTAGGAGATGCTGAAGGAAACATTCTGGAGAGAAGCGCTGAGAGAACTGAAAAAAGCAGGGGCCCGAAGGGCATAAGTGAACAGATAAAGAGAATGATCAATTCGATTCTAACTGGAAAAATTGATTTAAGGGAAGTCTGCGGCATAGGGATAGGTTCAGCTGGTCCATTAGATATTAAAGGGGGCGGACTAATGAAGCCGACGAATCTACCCTTTGATTTTGTTCCGCTTGTTAAGCCGTTGGAGGAGGAATTTAATTTACCCACGCATCTGCTTAACGATTGCGTTGCCGCAGTAATGGGCGAGAAATATTTTGGCTTAGGCAAAGATTGTGAAAACCTTGTCTACGTGACTATCAGCACGGGCATAGGTGGAGGAGCCTATGTTGACGGGCATCTGCTGATAGGCAAGGATGGAAACGCTCATGAAATTGGACATTTCACAATAGATTTTGAGGGACGCTTAATTTGCGGATGCGGTAAAAAGGGACATTGGGAAGCCTACTGCTCAGGAAGCGGCATCCCAAACTATGCGAAACTTCTAATAGAAGAGGGCTTGGGTAAAGTTGAGGGAAGCCATCTTATAGAGGAGATTAGAAAAAGCGGGTTCGCCGGAGTGACCGCTAAGACAATTTATGATTATGCCAAAGCAGGTGATAAAGTTGCTGAAAAAATAGTTGAGGAGATAGGCTTTTTAAATGCAATAGGCTTTGCATGCGTCGTTGACGCTTACGACCCGGAGCTAATAACAGTTGGGGGGTCAATAACGCTTAACAACCCGGATCTAGTTATCAATCCGATTAAGCGTTACATTGTTGAGCATGCTAGAAACCGCTTGCCGAAAATAGCCCTAACGCCTCTAGGAGAAGACGCTGTACTTTATGGGGCTATGGCGTCAGCCCTCTATGGGAGGAAGTAGGATGCAAATTGCTCCGCCATGATTGATATGCGAATGTAAACTTAAGGTATCATTTTCTTTCCGAAGATTGGAAGCCTTCTCCTCCTCAGCGACTTCATCATTTTGCGCAGCAACTCGTACTGCTTAAGCAGATCTTTCACGTCTCTTTCATTTGTACCGGAACCCCTCGCTATACGCCTTATTCTAGACGCATTAATTATCTGCGGGTTCTCCCTTTCCCTAGGGGTCATGGACTGAATTATTACGCGCCATTTCTCTAAGCGTTCTTCAGCAACGTTCAGGATTTCATCCGGAAGTTCGTAGCCAAGCCCTGGTAGCATACTTATTAGGCGGCTGAAGGGGCCCATCTTCCTCACGGCTTCAAACTGCTCATACATGTCTGACAGAGTGAATTTCCCGCTTAGTATGGCTTTAGCCCTTCTCTCCGGAACCTTTACCTCCGCCTCTCTAACTTTCTCGATGAGGCTTTGCAGGTCGCCCATTCCGAGAAGTCTTCCGACAAATCGGGGTGGATCAAAGGGCTCCAAGTCATCTATTTTTTCACCTGTTCCTATAAATTTTATCGGCGCGCCTGTAGCTGCAACGGCAGATAGGGCTCCGCCTCCCCTGGCTGACCCGTCGAGCTTGGCAACCACTATTGACCCTATTGGCGTTGCTTCATGGAAGGCTTTGGCTTGTGCCGCAGCCTGCTGCCCCATCGTTCCATCGATAACCATTATGATCTCGTCAGGTTTTATCTCCTCCTGGAGAATTTTCATCTCCTCTATTAGGCTCTTTTCATCTTTATGTCTGCCGGCGGTGTCAACTATGACAATATCGTATTTCTCAAACTTTTTAAGTCCCTCTAGAGCGATCTTAACCGGGTTTTTCTCATCTTCATCCCCGTAAACTGGGACATTTATTTGAGCAGCTAATTGGCTGAGCTGAGCTAATGCGCCCGCCCTGAACGTGTCGGCGCATATGAGGGCCACCTTAAATCCCCTCTTCTGGAAATACCTTGCCAGCTTGGCGACCGTTGTCGTTTTTCCGGAGCCCTGCACGCCGATGAACATGAAAACATTTCTCTTTCCAGGGGTAACCTTAAGCGGAACTGGCTTCTCGCCCAGTAAACGAACAATCTCCTCATAGACAACCTTTACTACATGCTCCTTCCTCGGTATTCCAGGCGGAACCTTCTCCTTTAAGGCGCGTTCCTCCATCCTCTTTGAGAGATCAAGTACAAGTCTAACGTTTACATCTGCCTGTAGGAGGGAGCGCTGCAAGTCGCGTATAAGATCTTTTACAACAGCCTCGTCTACAACAGCCGCTCCGAACATCTTTTTCAGCGACTCATAAAGCGAGGATCCGAGCTTCTCCAGAACCAATCTTCCGTTCTCCTAAATTCCCTAATTCAGCCAGATATTTATTAAGCGCATCTCCAGCATAAATAAATCCTGCTTTGTTGCATTAATATTTTATTATGCCTTCTGTTCCGTACCTACCTTTTGCTTACTTATCCTTTTTAGGCTGTTTTTGTCGTTCCGATGAGTAGGTTGATTGGGAAGGCCTTTAGGATTATCTCCTAACCATGTTCTCGACTTTTTTGTGCGACGTACTCTCCGAAGGCCCTCTTCATCCACGAGAGGGCTGACTCAGCTATCCGCCTCCATCCCTCAGGGTTTCCCCTCCGCGCTGTCAAGGCTTTCCTCCTAGCTGGGCACCTCTCAACCTCCTGACAGCGTTCCTTCTAACCTTTATGTGGGTTCTATGCCCTTCTCGTCTAGGCGGTTAACCCTCCTATCTAGAGTCGTGTAATCCGGAGCCGCTAACATATCAACATACCTAGACAAGCCCATTGCGAAGCCCTCAAGATGCCTGTAAGGCAGATGGAAAAGCAGCTTGATCGAGGCTAGAAGCCCCCGATTAAAGAATCGGGATAAGCGAATACTCATGCCTCTAACCTCCCCTATCCCAACCCTCCAGAACAGAGAAATCAAAGATAATCTCACCCCTCCCCACAAAAGAATCGCTATATACACCCCAACTCATAAGGGCAGCCCTCCACACGGCCGAATACTTATCAAAATTTAACCAGAACACAAACAAAAATTTATATATGCAACAAAGCATAATTGATTTAAACTTACTGTTTGGATAAAGGAAGAAACTTCGATGGGGTTTAAAGCGTATGTCTTAAAAAAAGCTTTTTACAGTATATTACTCATTTTTTTAGTTTCTACACTGAATTTTTTAATTTTTAGGCTTATGCCCGGAGATCCATACGCCGTTATGATTAGAGAATATATAATGACTCCTGAGATGATCGATGAGGTTTTGAATAGGTGGGGGCTTAAGAAACCATTATGGGAGCAATACCTTCTCTACATGGCGAATTTGTTTCAGGGCAATTTTGGCATATCTTTCCGCACATTTAGGCCTGTTCAAGTTGAGATTATGGAGCGTCTGCCCAACACCATCGCCTTAGTAAGCTGCTCAGTTATAGCTTCAACAATGCTCCAAGTTCTGATAGGATTTTATATTGCCTCAAGACGTGGTAAATTATCAGACTCCATAATACTTTCAGTTGGCATAGTTCTTAATAGTACACCGGTCTTCTGGCTAGGGATGACGCTCCTCTATTTTCTATCCTTCAATTACCATATTTTTCCAGCCGCGGGCACAACTACTCCCCCACCTAACGATCCAAAGGATCCGATATCATTCATAGTTGATTATTTATGGCACATGGTCCTACCCTTTACAGCTTTAACGGCGATAATTTTGGGTGGAGGAATAATTTCTGTGAGAAACCTGGTTTTAGATGCTTTATCACAAGATTTCGTTGTTGTTGCGAGGGCTAAGGGGCTTAAAGAAAGAGATGTCCTCTATAGGCATGTATTCAAAAATGTTCAGCTTCCCATAGTTACCAGCGCTGCAATAAGCATAGCGCGTTCAGTGGGTGGCGCTATGACGACAGAAACCGTTTTCACATGGTATGGGATGGGAAGATACACCTTTGATTCGATCTCAAACCTAGATTATCCATCCTTACAAGGAATATTCTTTGTAATCTGCGTCCTTGTTATAGTTGCTAACTTCATAGTTGATGTAATTTATGGAATACTTGATCCTAGAGTGAAGTATGGTGAGGGCGCTGGATGATCATCGATAAGTATCAAAGGGAGAGAATAGCCTACTTTTGGAAACAATATGAGCAGAGTAAAAAGGGGATTATAGGCCTAATAATACTGGTAATCTTTGTTTTAATGGCAGTGTTCGCTCCATCCTTAACTCCATATGATCCCATTCGCGATAGAGAGCTTGCCGAGTGGTTGGCTTACCCAGAATGGATCGGAGTAATTAATCGTGAAATGGCGGATCTGCCAAGTAACATAAAAGTATCAGTTTTAGAGAAATCTCTCAAGAGTGAAGGTAGGGTAACATTATCAAATAGTTCAGCTATCCTCACAACGGTTGAGAACAATTTCCTTATCGTGAAGTCGACCGGTTTAACATTTAACGCTGTAAAGTTAGAATTAGCTACTGAGTTTAAATATACTTTCAGTCCACCTAAATCATTTGGCATAATTTTGCTTGGAAAACTTGTGGAGAGTTCGGATAATTTTGCCATTAAAGCATCTTTCGAAATAGTTAGGCCTGATGGTGAAATTGTTAAGGTTTGGGATAGCGGCTTCACGCCTGGCTTCGCGAGAAGACTTATAGTGGGCGAGAGGATCTACATAAAATCATCCCAACCAGATCTACTTGTATATCTCGGTTTACCAATTTACAGAGATTCCCTTGCCAAAAAGGTTTTCATAAGTAAAGGGCAGTATCAGTTAAGAGCGACTTACGAATTTATTAATCTTGAACCGGAGAAAAACATAAACTTCACGCTCACGATTTATGAAGTCCAGTTTATGGTGTTTGGGATGCGCTTCGGTCTACTGGGCACGGATGACATGGGGAGAGACGTATTCACTCAAATTATTTATGGGTCACGTGTTTCGCTGCTCATAGGTATATCGGCCTCCATAATCTCCGTATCCCTCAGCGTGTTAATCGGCGTTATAGCTGGATACATGGGTGGAAAGACGGATGAAGCGCTCACTAGAATCTCAGACTTAATAATGGTATTGCCTGCTTTACCGCTAATAATAGTTGTCGCGGCGATGATTGGAGGGGGGCTACTACAAATAGTAATACTTTTATCTCTACTTGGATGGGCTCCCGGTGCTAGAAATATACGTGCCTTTGTGCTCTCCATAAAAAATAAACCTTATATCGAGGCGTGTAAAGTTAGAGGGGCTGGAACATGGCGAATAATCTTCAAACATATTATGCCCTCAGTTTTACCAATAGCTTATGCCGCCGTGGCTCTTTCAGCGCCCATAGCTATAGTGACCGAGGCTGAGTTAGCTTATCTTGGCGTCGGCGGTGACCCCTACATGATATCTTGGGGCAGGATGCTGCAATATGCTCAGAGGGGTGGAGCATTCCAATACGGTGCATGGTGGTGGATTATGCCGCCAGGACTTTGTATAGCGCTACTTTCCTTAGCATTCGTATTAGTAGGGCACGCCCTAGACGAAATCTTTAACCCAAGACTCAAGCGATAAAACATTCATAGCATTCATTAGCGCATCAAATAAACAAACCCGCTTGCGCACAAGTCTCCTTCCGCGAACAAGATGCTGAAATAAAATTCTTAAAGAAGCACTCCGATCCGATCCTGGTATTGTCAAGTTATTGGTGTTGCTAGTGGTCTTTTTAGTGTTTAATGCGGCCTTATGGAGTTGTACCATAGGGTGAAGAGCGGAAGTGGCGACTTAATGTTTTAGCCTTGCATTTCTGGCAATCTATATTATTATATTATGTTTGGCGTTAGGGGATGTTGTTGAGCGCCTTCACCTATTTGGGAGGAGTAGGTTTCCCTTTTTGGGCTTAAGGTTCTTGTCTAGCCTTCTATGCTCAATTGTCAAGCCTTAGGAGAACTGCTAGGGCGTTATCTGAGTTTAGGAGCGTTTC
>CALKGV010000019.1 GCA_938091805.1 uncultured archaeon
AGATCCTGGACTTCGAGCGAATGGCGGAGGAGAGCGGAGACATTGCCCTAAAGCTACTCCTTGAACATAAAGCAGGCTACACCAAAAACTGGACGGAGATCTTTATAGGTGCCAAAAGTTATTAGATTAACTATAATTGAAATGCTCTTAAATTACGAAATTAAGTTGATTAGAAAGTGGTTGGAAATTGGCGTTGATATAATGTACTTTCACACGGATATGGGCACTCAGAATGGGCTAATGATAAGCCCGGCGAAATTCCGTAAATATATTAAACCAATGTTCAAGAAAATATTTATGATCTGCAGAAATGCTGGCGTTCACGTCTATCTTTCTTCAGATGGACGCCTCTTGGATATTGTTGACGATTTAATTGAATGCGGAGTTTCTGCGCATAACCCTCAGCTACGAGCAAATACATTGGATGGGATATGTAAGTTTTACAAAGGTAAGATTTGCATAGACTTAGACTTGGATAGGCAAACCTTCCCATTTTGTACGCCAAGTGATATAGAGAAAATGGTGAAGAAGGCAGTTGAAAAGCTTTATCTTCCAGAAGGCGGGCTTATGATGAAAGCTGAGATCTTTGGAACAGATGTACCTTTAGAGAATATTGAAGTGATCTGCCAAGCCATAGAAAAATTTTGTATCGGGAAAAGATAAATTCAACAGTATTTTTAAAATTCGGTGTTCGTTCAAAATGATGCGTCTAGGAATTTACTCATAAGTCATCTCGCCGTGATTTTTTGGCACGGCTCTAAGAAAAGCCTCTATAAATAAGCTATAATTAACCTCTCCGGCGGCTTATGGTTGACTTTAGATTTTCCATCTTCAAAATATGGCTGAGATAAATAAATTGAAAATCTCAGACAATTCTAATGAAGGTAATGCTTAAGTATAAAACAGTCATTCAGTATCTAAAATGCTAGGGGTAATTTAAATTGAATATTAAAAAGAGAGCTATGGCGGTTTACCATGGAGAGGAACCTGATAGAATACCTTGGCTTGTCTATGTAGGTATTGCCCCTACAGGTTATTTGGAACGCCAGCTTCGAAATAAAGGCATGGGCCTAAAGGCTTCAGCCTCCGTATTTAGAAAAGAAACGCCTCATGTGCGAGTTGAAACCAAAACTGTTGGTGACATTGTTCATAGGACATTTCATACGCCAGTTGGCGACTTATCTATGAAAGAGAAGATTTATTTACGTGAAGGAGCTGGTGCTTCATGGATCATGGAGTACCCGATAAAGGATATTAAAGATTTTGAAGTTGCGGAATTTATAGCGGAAGACACGATTTACATTCCAGATCATGAGTCGTATGAGAAAGTGGAACGCGATTTAGGTGCTGATGGAATAGTCTTCGTCTGGGCAGGGAGGCCTCCTATACAAGAAATGCAGGTTGAGCTTATGGGATATAAGGCATTTGCCATAGCATATTACAGATATCCTAAAGAGTTTCATAGGCTCTTAAGAGTACTGGAGAATAAGGCTGATGAACGTTACCGAATAATAGCGGAATCCCCAGCTGAGATAGTTAATGGAACTGGCAATATAAATAGTGAAATAGTGAACCCTAATCTCTTTGAAAAATATATGATTCCATTTTACAAAAAACAGTCAGACCTTCTTCATAAAAAAGGAAAGATTTTAGAGGACCATATGGATGGTAAATTAAAATGCTTGAAGGATCTAATATCTAAAACGGATATAGATGTAATAGAAGCATTTACACCTCCACCAATGGGAGATCTGCCTCTAGCTGACGCAAGAGTTATGTGGAAGGATAAAGTTATAAGTCTTAATTTCCCCGAAGCTGTCTTCTTAAATGGCCCGAAAGCTACTAGGGAATTTACATTAAAAATCCTGAGCGAATCATATCCTGGCGACCGCCTCATGATCACAATTACAGAGGACATACCGCGAGAGCAACGTTGGGCGGGCTTATCGGCAATTACAAATACTTTAAAAAAATATGGAAAATACCCTTGCTTCAAAATGCAATAGAGAGATGTGAAAATGTATGCTTATTTTTAAATTTTTAAATAGAACTCATCTCTAAATTCCATATCTTAAATGTATTATTATGCCCTTATGGCTTCAGTATCATATGCTGAGTCAGCGTAAAGCTCTTTCGGAGCCTCCCCTAAGCCATCCAATAACTCATCGAACCGCTTTGAGTCATGCTCATTTCCAGCACCCAAAGATATGCTTAGAGGCATGGAGCCTTCATCCACGCATGCATGTATCTTTGAGCCCTTCCTATGCTTGAAGCCATCATAGCCTATCATTTCTCCCCCCTTTTTAGCCTCCACAGTCGAGCTATCAACGCATACCCTACCACGCTCCCTCACAGATGATAAAGCCTGAATATCCTATCCCATACGCCCTCCCCCTGCCATCGCCTAAGCCTCCTCCAAACAGTCTTATATGAGCCATAGCGTATAGGCATATCCATCCAGCGGCATCCAGTAACAAGCACGTACAGAATGCCGTTTATCGTCATCCCATCATCAGCTCTAGACCTACCAACCCTAGCCTTAGGAGGCAGCAAAGGACTAATGAACCCCCACTCACCATCAGAAAGCTCAAGAAACTCCATACCAAAACATAATCAAGAAAGACTTAAATAGTTTTGAGATGAGTTCAACGTTAAACAGCCCTGAGAAGGGCGGAAACCCCAGAATATTCAAGGCCAGCGAGAAACTTGCGAATATGCTTGGAAGCCTCCCAAAGAAGGGTGAGAAAGTTTTCTCAGGAAGCGTTGCCACTGCATGGGGCATTTTCGCTAGGGCGCGAAAGAGGGCTGCTGAGAAACTCCAGAACCCAAGGCTGAAGCAAATAGGCTTCCACACTCTACGCCATTGGAAAGCAACAATGGAACATCATAAGACGAAAGATATTCTGCACGTTAAGCAGATGCTTGGGCATAAGAGCATTGACAACACCATACTGTACGTTCAGCTTGAAGAGTCCCTATTCGGCGAGCCAGCAGATGAATTCTACAGCGCTGTTGCCAAGACTAGTGACGAGATTAAAAGGCTTATTGAGGCTGGATTTGAGTATGTCTGCACATTCGAGAACGCGGTATACTTTAGGAAGCGGAAATGAAAATGCAGTATAAATGTTAAAAAATAAGTAGAAATAAGCCTTTCACAGCGCATTTTAAGCATATTTTTTACCATTTTCAAAAAGGATGCAGTTTCCGCAGTACATTTTTCCACATTTATCGCACGTGTAAAGGTCGCTTCTAGAGTAGGTCTCCTCGCATAGGGCGCATATATTTCCAACAACAAATATTTTTCGACCTGCCAAAGAAAACTCAACCTTCCCGAAGAGACCAAAATATAAACCTTCTAAAATATTTTTATTCTTTTTCATTAAATATGTATTTCGGGATCTCCTATGAAAAGCACATCGATTGGAATAGCCTTAATAAATGATGAGAGAGAAAACGTGTGGAAGGCAAATGAGAAAGAGTGCATGGGGGTTCTCCATAAATGGGCCGACGTAATTCGCAGGGGCGTTAAAAATTTCGATGGAACATCTCCAGACGTTGTTGTTGGCTCTAGAACAATAACATCAGTTAAGGTGGCTCAGAAGGTCGGTGAGGAACTGGCCAGGGCGAACTGCAAGCAGGTAATATTATGCTTCTACGTTTGGGATTTCCCCTATCTTGTTTGGCCATTTCTGAACAGTATTGGTAGAGATAAACCCGTACTTTGCCTCTCAAATAACAGCGGTAAATACCCCGGCAATGTCGGTTTACTCGCCACTGACGGCGCTCTTAGACAGGCTGGTTTAAGAACCCATCGAATAGTTGGCGACATGAATGATCCCGAGGTTCAGGCCAAGGTGATTGATTGGGTAAGAGCAGCCCAGGCGTATACAGCAATTCAAAATGAGGTTTACGGTATGTACGGCGGTCACTCAATGGGCATGGAGACTGGATACTTCCACCTTGTCCCGATAATTAAGACCTTCGGCGTAACCGTCTACCAGATCGACCAGCTATTGCTGGTCGAGAGGATGAAAGACGTTAACGAGGAAGAGGTTGAAAAAGCAATTAAATGGTTCCATGATATGCTTGGCGATAGGATAAAGTACGATGGGAAGATGCTTACTCCTGAAAGCCTGAAGAAGCAGGTACGCCTCTACTTAGCGATGAGAAAGGTTAATGAGGAGATGGGTTTCGACTTCTGCGGCATTAAGGGGCAGCGTGAGCTCTCTGAGCATGTGTGCATAACCGATGTTGCTGAAATGCTCATGAACGACCCGTATGATTGGAATGGACCTAAGGAGCCTACGGTCTGCTCAACAGAGGCTGACTCACTTGCGGCGTTAACGATGCAGCTGCTTAAGTATGTAAGTGGCGGTCTCCCCGTTCTATTCATGGATGTTCGGCTATATCACCCGGATAGGAACCTATGGGACTTCTGCAACTCAGGTAACCATGCCAGCTGGTATGCTTCAAGAAGCATGGATCCGAGGGAGAACTTTAAGAAGGTGACATTTCATCCTGCGCTGGAATACTACTTTAAGGCCGGAGGCGCATCCGTCGAGTTTGATGCTGCCCCGGGAACTATAACGTTCGCCCGCCTAGGACTTTGGGATGATAAGTTATACATGGTTATTGTTCTAGGCGAGGCTGTTGAGCTGCCTCCTGAAGAACGCAGGGCAATAAATGAGCAGACTAATCCAACATGGCCTCATGTCCATGCCAGGCTGAACTGCAGCTTCGATGAGTTCATAGAGGTTTTTCCATGCAACCACATACTTGGTGTTGCCGGGAACCATGTTAGAGCACTGAAATATCTATGCGAGATAGCCGGCATAGAGCCAATAATACTCGGTCCAGAGGCGCAGAAATTCAGCGAGCCAATATGGAAGCGTGTGCCCTAAATCTTTGGAGTCTAGGTCTAAAATAAGCCCCTATTTTTTCCTTGCCTTTTTCCCTTCAGGATGTTATTTCCGGGTTCCTTGCCAGTATCACCTCTTCTATCTCGTTCATGAATCTTGTTTTTAGGAGACTTTTTACGTCTCCCAGTGCTTTTTCAAGCCCGCTGTCAAAGCGTATTTCCCCAAGAAACTTTTCGCCTAATGATTTAACTTCGCGCTCAATATAGTTCGAATCATCCATCTTCATGTTTTCTATCACGCCCAGTATGGGCACCCTTAAGTCCCTTAGAAGGTTCAGCAGCCTCCTCACCGTTTCGAAGGCCATTTTGGACGACGTTGTCACTATGAGAAAATGCGTCTTACTCAAGTATTTAATCACATCAAGCAGTAGATCGCTCATGCCCGGCGGCATATCGATCACTAGGAAATTTAAGTTTCCCCACAGGGTTGTAGCCAGCATCTCCACCAGAACATTTGATAAGTCGGCGCCTCTGAGGGGTATAGATCGGTTGCCGATGTAAAAAACTAGAGACATATATTTTAGACCATGTATTTTCGGAGGGATCAAGCCCTTACTCTCCCTTGGGCTCAGGTTTGCCGCGCCTAGAACTACGTGTGTTGTTGGGCTTGTGAAGTCTATATCGAAAAGACCTGTTCTAAAGCCCTTTTTTGTAAGAGCTAGAGCAAGGGCCGATGCGAATAAGCTTTTTCCAACCCCTCCCTTTCCGCTTGAGACGGCGATTACTTTACCTATTTTTTTAAGCCTCTTCTCAATTATGCTTATCCTGGGATCATACATAGGCTATTTTACACCTTTAACGCTGGTTATCCATAATCCTCTTCCCTGTATAATATCAAAGTCCGGGCTGCCGCATTCTGGACATTTAATATACGCGTGGGCTACTTCCGGAATGAAGTGAATCGATTCCTTTATGTCGCCTGGAATCTTCATTTCCCTAAAGGTCCATGCATGATTGCAGGCTCTGCACTTAAATTTCGCTTTGGCCGTTCTCACCGTAAACTTTGCGTTGCTGAGCTTACCTGTTTTCATCTGCAGTAAGGCGAATTTTAATATGTCGACCTCAATCTGCTGAAGCTCCCCCAGCCTTAAATGCACCTCTTTAACCTCCCTTAAATTTTCCCTTTCAGCTATGCTGAAAACCGCTGATATTATGGCTTCTGCTAAGGACCATTCATGCATGGGAAAAGTTTAGATTCAACCTTATTTAAAAATATCTGAATACCTAAATACTTACAGTAGCAATTTTGGAGGCGGAGAGCTATATGAGTGCTCAGATACATAGCGAAGGAGAAGAATATGTGACGATGCTACATGGCGCTGGAGGCCTAGTCATGCATGATTTTGTTAAGAAATATATTTTGAGGCTCTTCGGAGATCTTAGTAGAGGAGAAGTCTCCCTTAAAGCCTTAGATGACGCCGCTGTTGTCGGCGATATTGTACTTAAAAGTGATTCGCATGCGGTTAAGCCCATATTCTTTCCAGGCGGGGATATAGGACGTCTAGCCGTCTCCGGAACGGTTAATGACATATCTGTTCTGGGAGCTGAGCCGCTTGCGCTTGCATGTGGACTCATACTTGAGGAGGGATTGCCATTAAATGACTTGGAGCGTATTCTGCGAAGCATGCGTGAGACGTGCATTGAGGCTGGGGTTGCGGTGGTCACCGGGGATACTAAAGTTGTTGAGAAGGGCAGTATGGGCGGTTGCATAATAAACACTTCTGGCATAGGCATGAGAACAGATGCTCTCGAGAAGAATATTGCTGTCGTTAAGAAGTATAGGGCGGACTTCAGTAGCCGCTGGATACTTGATTCAAATCTTAAGGCTGGAGACAAAATAATACTGTCTGGGACAATAGGCGACCACGGTCTGGCGGTTCTATCGGCCCAAGAGGGATTAAGTTTCAGTGGAGATATAAAATCTGATGTTCAACCATTAAACCGGGTGATAAAGCGTCTCCTCGGCGAGGTTGGCGGAATCGTCACCATGAAGGATCCCACTAGAGGCGGTTTAGCCGATGCGTTGAATGAGCTAAGCGAGAAATCCAGGGTTGGCATACTAATTTATGAGGATAAGATTCCAATTAGAGATTCGGTTAAAGCCGCCTGCGGGATGCTCGGCTTAGATCCGCTGGAAATAGGTAATGAGGGAAAAATAGTCATAGGCGTCGTAAAGGAGAGGGCTGAGGAAGCATTAAACCTTTTAAAGGAGACAAGTGAGGGTAAATATGCGGAAATAATAGGCGAATCAACGAAAGATTTTGGCGGGGTTGCAATGCAAACAGTTATCGGCGGCAGAAGAATCATCCCTAGACCCCTAGGAGACCCTATTCCGAGAATCTGTTAAGGTTTTTTAGAGAAAGCCGGATGATGTAAAGTGCTCAGTAACTGATTTTTTGAAACTGTGCAAGTTTCTTTAATCGCTAATCTATCATCTATTTAAGCGATGGCACGTTAAAGGGAAACTTAACCAAGAGAACTCTGCATATACCGCTAATTTTTAATTTTATGTTTATTTTTTAGTTATTAATTATAAATTTTTAGCTTTTTCTGATAAAATGCCTTAGATATATAGTAATAACGTAAACAAAGTTTAAAAGCTAAAGTATTGAGGCGAGTCCATACGCGGGTTTCAAAGACTGAGGATTATGAAAGAAGAACACGAATAATGTTCGGCGCCGTTTCCGTTCCAATGCCCGTCCTAGAGGAGATTGATGACCTCATTGAAGACCTGGGCTACTGGCCAAGCCGATCATCATTCGTGAGAGAGGCATGCCTTGAGAAAATTGAACACGAAATCGAAAGAGTGAGAGTGATTAGGAAAAGATGAGAAGATCCGCAAACAAATATATCGCCATTGGAGACGAAACAAGAGGCTCAGATACAAAATAATCTGCTGTGAAGATACATTATGTGTCCGTAATTTAGCTTAGAAAATCGGTTTTATAAGATGAAGACTGTTTGTTTCCAACGTTTCTTATTTGAGAAGTAGTAATCCCATTTTTTCGCTAAATACACGCATCTTTCTAGGCTTTCAACTGTTAAGTAGAAATGATGCGTCTCAACATGATCATGGATCTCTTCAAGTTCGCCCTCCTTAAGTTCATTCATAAAGGCTTCTTTAAGCTGCGTGTCGACGGGTATCTCGAATCCATAGCCCGCTATAACTTTCTTCGAGATTGCGGGTCTGACGGTCCATCTGCCCTCTTTAATAATAATGATCATGTAAAGAGTGAACGGTCCGGCTCTCTTCAGCCAGATCCTCTTCCCGCCATACTTCCATGTTCTCTCAAGATCCCTAAGAGATTCAATAAAATCTCCTAGATTCAGAGTTCTCACAAATCCATTAAACTCTTCCGGGCTTAGTTTTTCGATTGCTGATGCTGCTTCCTTAAGATCATCAGGCAAAAATAGATCTGGATGTAACCTTTTCAGAAGTAAAAGTTTTTCAACCTGCCTATGTCTGGTCATCATATAGACATATATAACAACGCCTTCCTTTAAGATGCTTTTTCTTGCCATTATAGAGCTAAAAGCCCTTTTTTCAAAATTGACATAGAAGGGAGGAACCTCAAGTGTAAGGTAATTGCCACCTAAACGGAAATCAATCTTCTTAATCGTACTTGAACTCACTTTTAAACCAGACCTGCCTAGAACCTAGGAAATCAACCTCTCAGATTGAAAATTGAAATATGTTATTACACTTCTTAACGCACTGTTCTACTGCTTTATCTACCACTCTTTGCTTTATATAGTTAGCGCGGAATATTGTGAAAAACAGGTGAGGAAGAAGTTCATATTCATCCAGCGCCTTTTTATAATGAAAAATGGGGGAAAAAATTGACATCTATAAAAATTTTCACGGCAGTATCCATATAGCGTTTTTATTTCCTCAATTTTACGCGCACCACGCGCCTAAGAACCTAAAAAGAGTGGAAAATCTTTGTGTTTAAATTGGATGAGGTTTACTATGAAAGTGAACACGGTATTATTCTTGCTGTTTTTGCAATCTCAGTTTCCTTAATGCTATCGTTTCGTAGGATATCTGGAGAAGCAGTGATTCTGAGAGCGCATTAATAAGCCGATTAAAAATTTTAATATTGAATATACGAATTGTTCTTGTGGAACTTGCTATGAGCAGAAACGAGATCAAATTTAAAATAATTTTAATATCTATTTTAATTATAGTGATTGTTGGGGTGCTTTCCTTGGCCATATATAATTATTATTTTTCCGCACCAGCATACGAGGAGGGTGATGGAAAACTATTTGGGTTTTATCTACCTTGGGACGATTCTGAAGATACGTTTATAAGCTTAAGCGATCTGCTGGATAAGCCTGCTGGACGTTTTGGACATGTCACCATTGGCAGTGATGGGCATCTTTATGTTAGCGGTAAACGCATAAAGTTTCTGGGGGTCAACATATGCGGGAGCTCAGCATTTCCAAGTAAAGATGAGGCTAGAAAAATAGCCGCTAGGCTTGCGAAGTTCGGCATAAACATTGTTCGCTTCCATCATATGGATGCTCCTTGGGAGAGCTTTAACATATTTGACCCATTAAGTGGTGGAACAAGGCGCCTAAATGAGAATGCTCTTGACCGGCTGGATTACTTCATAGCGATGCTAAAGGAGAATGGCATATATGTTGACTTAAACCTTCTGGTTTCCAGGCAATTATCCAGCGCCGATGGATTACCATCTGAAATAAACGGTATTTCATGGAAGGATCAGCAGATTTTAGGCTTTTTCTTCGATGCTGTCACCAATCTTCATAGGGAGTATGCTAGGCATCTCCTAACGCATTATAATCCGTATACTAATTCCAAGTATGCGGATGAAACAAGCATTGCAATTGTTGAAATAATAAACGAACAAGGGCTGCTTCAGGGATGGCTTGGAGGAGTAATCGATGGGTTTCCAGCAGTATTCAGGAAGAGCCTAAGAGAAAAGTGGAATGCTTTCCTACTGGAAAAATATGATTCAACTGAAAACCTTCAAAGAGCTTGGGGAGTAATAGGGAAAGGTAAGCTTGAAGATGGAACCTTAGAAATATTTACAATTGAAGAATTTAATAGTAAAATGTCAGGTGCAAAGAAGGATTGGATTGAGTTCTTATGGCTTCTAGAGAAGAAATATTTTGAAGACATGTATAGATATCTGAAAGAGGAGATTAGAGTTAAGTCCCTCATTATAGGAACTGTAACCAGCTGCAGCACCGTAAATATCCAATCTCGCCTAGACGTTGTTGATACGCATGATTACTGGCATCATCCGGAATTTCCAAGCGCATCGTGGGATCCGGAAAACTGGTACGTTATAAATGAGCCCATGGTGAATTATCCGGAGAGAGGCACGATTCCAGATATTGCGCTTAGGAGAGTTTATGGAAAACCTCACTTTGTAACTGAATATAATCATCCCGCGCCGAACATGTATGATGCTGAAACCGCGCTAATTTTAGCGGCATACGCTGCACTCCAGGACTGGGATGGGATCTTCCTCTTCGACTATGGAAGCGCAAATAACTGGAATTCAAGAATGATCAGGGGCTATTTTGATGTCGATCAACATCCGGTTAAGATGGCAACCCTAATACCGGCATACATGATGTTTGTTAGGGGCGACATTAATCCGGCAAATAATCTTGTAACCGCCTTACTTAATATAGATGGCGAGATAGGCGTCATCGCTGAAAAGAGAACGTGGGCTTGGAGGCTGGTTGATGGGGAGCACGTTGGAGTGCAACGCAGCATACCTTTGGTTTCCAGAGTGGCATTAATGGTTGAAGGCGGACCCATACCAAGCGATGCGTTAATGCCGCAGGAAGTTAACGTGAAGGGACCGGTTTACAAATCTGACAATGGTCAGGTAATATGGGATGTCTCAAGAAAAAATGGTGGCGTAATAATAGTTAACACCTCGCGAAGCCTGGCATTAATAGGTTTCTGCGGTAATGGAAAATATAATTTTAACGGGTTAGTGATTGAGCCAGGTATGACTGTTCTAAATGGATGGAGTGTAATAACCTTCAGCGTTATTAGTGGAGAGAACTTCGAAGAATGGAAGAGCCTTCTCATGGTTGCCGCCGGATACACGGTTAACAGCAATATGAGAGTTATGGAGTACCCTAATGGCAAAATTCTAGCCAGGGGAACAACCAAACTTTCCAGAATAAGCACGTATGATGGTAAAATAACATGCGGTAAGAATTGGGGAGAACCTCCGACATTAACTGAGGGCGTGCCAGCCACAATAAGAATACGATCTAAAGGGGAAATTGAAGTTTGGGCGCTGGATAACAAAGGAAGCAGAAAACAACCCATCCCAGTTCAAAGCGACGGGAAATATAAAATATTCACAATCGGGCCGGAATACGCAACAATTTGGTATGAAATAACGGTGAAAGAAAAACGGTAGCAACGGCTGTTGGCACCTTATATGCTAAATGTACTAAGTTGGAAACGTTTAGGCATAACTAAAACTCAGCGAATACATTCAAATAGAAAAAGCGTTAATTTTCCGCGTTCTCATTAACAAATCCTTGCCTCATGTCCGAGGCAGATGAGTTTTAGCTGCCATAGATAAACCGATAAGCAAAATCTTAATGCATAAATTATATAAATAATATAGGCTTATTTTATTTTGAGTAGAATTTCGTGATGTGGGAAGCATGCGTATCCCTCTATCCGCAGTGTTTCTGGCCGCTTTGCTGGCTCTCGTCTACATCCCGAACAGTGGAGTCGCCCTTGAGCCGCATTCTCCAATCCGAATAGCTGGCAACTCCGAGTTCACCGCCGAAAATGGAGTTACCGGCGGGTCTGGAACAGCTGAAGACCCTTACTTGATTGAGGGTTGGGCAATAACCGAAGCGGTTATAGGCGCCGACTATGGGATCTGGCTTGAAAATACAGACGCCCATGTTGTCATTAGGAACTGCCATATTGTCCCATCGGACACTGGCATAAGGCTTGAGCATGCATCCAACGTCGTCATCGAGAACGTTACTGTTAATGGTGGGCATCAAGGCATATATGCTTATAACTCATCTAATCTTGTAATCCGCAATAGCGATATAAGCCATATTGTCGGTGACGCTCTCCTCCTATTCTCGGGATCGAATGTTAGGATAGCGGATTGCCGGATAGGGGATGGTCGGTATTATAGCCTTTACATGAAGCATATGTATGATTCCATTGTTGAGGGATGCGAGCTGTATGGAAGCCTCTATGGGGTCTATGCTGAGTCCTCGGAGAGAATTTTGATACGCAACTGCAACATATACAGCAACCTTGGAGATGGAGTATACTTCTACGTGGTCATTAATGGCACAATCTCGAGCTCCCAGATCCACTTCAACGAGGACCATGGAATATATCTGGACTCTTCAGATTCCATAATAATAGAATATTGTGACGTAAGAAATAGCTCGTTAGGCATATGGCTTAACCCTGCCTTCAACTGTAAGATCCGCTCCAATAACTTCATAAACATCTATAGTAATGCGCAGGACGATGGGCAAGATAACATTTGGGACGGAAACTATTGGAGCGATTACAGCGGCGCAGACGCAGATGGCGATGGGTATGGAGACGCACCGTATCAAATAGTTGGGCAAGCAAATGCTAAAGATGATAGGCCGAGAATACAGATTATTCCAGAGTTTCCGCAGGCTGTAGTGTTCACTCTCACGATGGTGGCGTCATCTATTCTAGCGATTTGGCAGCGGGCCAAACGCAGGAAAATGATGCCGCAAAATCATAATGTTTAAATAAAAAACGCCTGTGTAAAAGGAAAAAAGTAAGAAAAAAGTAAGGATCCATAGTTTCTTAGTCATGTCAGTAAGAAGACGTAAAGCAAAAGAGTTGCATTACTTTTCCACGATAACGATGGAAAATAAGAGGAATTCAGCATGGATATATAAAATACAGACCAACGTAGATATATACTTTTTAGAAATGCATAATACCAGCAAACTCTTCGAGCAATACGATCTTGAGAGGGCGGTATTAATGCTATATGCGATTGTTAAATATCATTCTGCTACGACATCTCTTTTAATCTGATGAAGAACCCTTATGGGTATCTTGCCCTATTGATGCGGGTCTTAAACTCTCCTCAAAAATCTTAATGTGCTGCTCCGCAACATTACTCCAAGTTCTATCCTTAAACTTTCTTTTTAGGTTTCTTCCCATATTTTCCCTGAGACTCGCATCATTTGTTAACAGGAATAGCATCTCAGCTAATTTTTTCGGATCATCAAATTCAACCATTATGCAGTCTTTTCCGTCTTCAAGGTCAGCTTCAAACTTTGGCACTTTGCTGCAGATGAGAGGTTTCCCATACATTGCAACCCTTGCTAAAGATCCGCTTGCCTCAATATAGTGCCTCCCTAAGGATGGAAGTACAATAATTTCGCTTTCCCAAATTAACCTATCCAAGGTTTCATCATCAACAAACTCAGTAAAAATTATATTTTTTGATGCGGCATCCAGCAATCTTCTCTTTATCAATTTAATGTATCCCTCATCATTATCGTGGGCATGTTTCCCGCCAGCAATTATGAGAGTGGTCTTTGGGCAATTGATTGAGAAGATTTTAAAAGCGTCAATTAAATATTCAATGCCCTTCTCCTTCCTGAGGAAACCAAGTGATAATATTTTAACGCCTCCATTTTTCCGAATATTTCTAGGTTTTCTTGGCGCCTCTCTCACGCCGTGGGGTATGACAAATATTTTCCAATTATCCTTTCGTAGTGAATATAGATTTTCCAATGCTGTTTTCATTAAATTATTATGCACAACAATTTTGCTGGAAAGCTTCACGATGGAACCCGTTAAAAATGTAATAAGCATTCTAGCTATAAAGTTAGCGATCTCATTTTCATGTAATTTAGGTTTCTCCCCTATTATTGTGTGCATGGTTACTATAAGCGGCCTTTTTGTTAATCGTAGAAGGATAAGGAGCAGTGGAAGCAGTAGAGATGAAAATTTATCGCCGTAAAGTAGCCATCCATGCTGCAAATGGATAATATCGGGTTTTTCCATCAATATTCTTCTGAAAATTTTAAAGGGATAGGTTACGCTTCCCCTCCTCCAGCATCTGATAATCTTACAATGGATCCCTTTATTAAAGGCTTCCTCGTTAGAGGCAGGTGAATCAATTATATTTGCTAAAACTTTAACTTCAGTATTTTTGCCTATGTGCTCGTATAATTGAGCAGAATAAAGGGATATTCCGTCACGGTGGGGCGGCCACGTAGCTACAGCACATATCTTCATTTATTCACGCGCCTGAAATCTGAAGAACATTTAAATTTTGGAAATAAATATCTGTGGAATTGCTTACATATATTGCTACTTCAATAGGCATTGGCTTTTTAATGGAGAAACTAAAGCTTAAATTTCTCCATTCACCGGCCAATAAATTGGCTCCAGTGAACTCTGCAGCGAAAACTTTTATCTCTCCAGGTTTTGTCCTCACCTCAAATCTGACGGCTCTTCCCAAAATGAATGAGGATGCTTTAAAACGTGCGGTAACATTATAGTCTCCAGGCGGCAGATACCTAGTTGGCGTTCTGAAAAATAGCGGAGAAGGATTTCCGGCTTTATGGACTAAAATATCTGTCGAAATAATCTCCCCGGATGAATCTATAATATCATAAACCCCGTAATTAAAGTTTACACCGCCAAAGTATTTAACGGGCCCATTATATGCCCTTTTGTAAAGTACGATTCCCCTTATGTTTAAGACTATGCCGTAATTGTCGCTAATTTGCGCATCGCACCATCTTGTTGCCACATGGGCCGGTCTAGGAAGAGTAGCATCGTACCACCATGAATAAATATTGACGAGCACATATTCAACTCCCTCAACAAAATATGGGTAAACCTCAAGCCTATTACATACATGCGGATAAATATCGGGCATAATGGACGCTGATGCGTTGGGCGGGATCTCGCTTAACGCCAACCAAACGGCGTCATTAGATTCGCTAAATTTAAGGTGTATACCGGAGGGAATAAGAAGGGTTGAGAGAAATAATGTTATTACCATCATGGTGAAAACACGCTTTGTTATGCCAGCATTAAAGTTCATCAACCTTTTTACGCCATCTATGGCTGATAGAAAAATAAATGGCGAAACGAAGGCTGGATACTGCGTTTCAATGGAATAGTAGAGTGGATTTATTGAGAGTAGGCTAGCCGCCAACCATGGTATTGCCATCACCAATGCTGATGGTTCAAGAAGCGGTATGAAGGCTAGAGGCCCTAACAGAGCAACGATGTAAAGAAATTTCTTCTGTCCATCATTAAATAACGCATTTAACACTTTAACGGGGTTGGTTAAAACGGTAAAGGCTATTTCCCAAGGGCCGCTTCCCAGCTCTCCCCATTCCCATTTAGTCCTTAACGCGAGGGGATTAAAGTACGTGATTACGGCGCTCGCTAGAAAGAACCATGAAAAACCTGTGAAAAGAAGAGTGATTGAGAAGAGCATTTTTCCATTAATCTTTTTTAGCTTTAAATCTTTCAAGATTCCTCTCCAGCCTATGAGCAAAACGTAGATTGCGGTTGTTGCAACTATTAACGAGACAAACTCATTGATCATCAACGCCAATAAGATAAATACGTATGATCTCACATAATTCCCTCTTCTTAAATAATGTAGGGCGAAAAGAAATAAAGCTGGCAAAAAAGCCAGTAAATCAAAATTTGAGATTGGAACAAGCATTGGAGGATAAATTAAGTATATAATCGTGAAAAAGATCAAAAATCTTCTGCCAGCGATTCCATTCTCGCGTAAAATTTGGCAGAGCGGAATTAGCCCAAGGGATATGGCGATAGGCCTAAGCGCAAGAAGCGTAATGGGGCTCTGATATATAGCGTAAACTGGCACGAGAAGGAGAAGGAAGGGTGAAAAATGTATGCCGAAAAGGCTCCTAGAAGGATTCCCAACCGCCTCAACAGTGTAATATAGAGGTTTCCAGTAATTGAGCGTGCTATATAGGGCTTGGGCATAAATCCCCAGATCCCAAGCATTCGTAAAAAATGAGTAATGGCTCATTATCGCTAAACCGGAGACGATAAAAATATATGTTAATGCTATAATAAAAGGCAGAAAATAGTCTGAGCAAGTCCAAGATTTTACACCGAATTTTCTCAATCTCTCCACTAATTGCATTCGCATATTTTCTTTCACTAATTTATTAGTGGAACAAAAATATGATTGATGAATTTAATGCTGCTATCAAGAAACCCCCTCAAGCACATCTAAATATTTAAGTATGCTGAACCATCTTTCCACATAAACCTTTTTATCAAACTTCACGGCTTCCTCCACACATTTCCGCCTAATATAGGAAGCATAACCATTCCTCCAGAGGTTCAAGGCCTTAATGATAAGATCAGGCTTTGAGTTCGCAAGCCAGCCCGTTACCTCGTCAACCACGTATTCGGCCGGTCCCTGCATATTATACGTGAGGACCGGGGTGCCGCATGCCATACTTTCCAGAGGTATATACCCAAATGGTTCATGAGTGAATGGAAAGACCGTGTAAAGCGCATTTGAATATAGATCTATGAGTTTGGAGGCTGAGACCCTCCCCAAAAATTCTATGTTCGGATGCCTCAATAATTCTTGCGGTATTAAAGAGCCTTTTGAGCCAAAGGCCTTTATTGCGACACCCTTATCTGCAATAGCCTTAATAGTTGTGAATTCCGTCTCCTTACCGAAATATGTTAGCACATATTCTGACGAGGGGTTCACGGTGGAGGGTTTAAATAAGCTGCAATCTAATGGTGGATAAATTACATGATCAACCTTAATACCCAATCTGGAATATAATGAAGCGCAATACTTCGAGTTGGCAACTGCAAACTTTGATAGGCTTCTAGTTTGCTTGACCATAACCTTATCCAAGTAGGATATTAGATGGCTTAAGCCTCTATATGCCGCCTTAAAATGCATTGGAAGTTCCCTTGCGATATCTTTTAGCGCGGCTGACGGCGCCCCTTGAAGATACCATA
>CALKGV010000020.1 GCA_938091805.1 uncultured archaeon
ATGTCTTTTAAATGCGAATTTTGCGGAAAAAGCTTCGAGAACCATGAGGGGCTAGTCAGACACCTCTATAGAAAACACAGGAAGAATGTAAAACTCGCCATATTTGAACATCCCATCAAGCAATAAGCGAGCACATTGTCCGAGCAATAAGAAACATCCTATAAATATCCTTGAACCAAAGCATTTAAATGTTTAAGGAGAAATGAAAGGGATAGGTGGTTTAATGCCTTTTTGCAAGCAATGTGGAGGGGAGATCCCGCAGGATGCTAGGTTCTGCCCCTACTGCGGTGCGGATCAAACCTCCTATGCGCCGCCTCAGCCGCCTCCGGCACAAGCTGGTTTGGAGACGAAGAACACGGGTTTAGCCGCGGTTTTAGCCCTAATATTCGGCATCTTCGGACTGTGGGGTGTAGGGCACATCTACGTTGGGAAGATAGGGAGAGGGTTAGCCCTGCTCATATTGGGCATCATACTTGAGTGGGTTCTCGGCTTCTTCGTATTTTTCGGAATGATGCTCGGCGGAATGTATGGGATGCATCGCTATGGATTACCCACTCTTCTCGGGGGATTCGCCGGATTAATTGTTTGGATCCTTGTAACCCTTGCCATCTTCATTTGGCAAATCTACGACGCGTATAACCTAGCCAAACACTACAATGAGCATGTTCAGCGGTACAGAAGGGCACCATGGTGAAATTGAAAATCTTAAAATCAACCGCTAAAGCTAACATCAACAATTTTATGGTTAGGGTTTAAGTTATTTTTCAACCACGCTAAATTTCTATTGTGTAGCTCTCATCCCCCTGTGTTTGCTGTGCGCGCTCAGGAAGCTTCGAGTATTCACCGTCCGCGGTTCTGTACGCAGCGATCCTGCCAACAGTTTTCCACCCCTCACCTGTGGGGCGGCGGATCTCTACCGTGATAACCTCGGCTTTCGGATCGGACTTCCCAGGCCACACTGTAAGGGTGAGGAAGTCCCCGTTGCTCAGCTTAGTCCACATTCTCGCCTTAGGCTGAGGCTTACCCAGCAAGGCTTCTACTTCCCCCTCTTCCTCCTCCCACTAGCTTCCGGCTTAACCTCCTCACCTGCAAACTCACCTGCAAATGCGGTGAACATGTCGATTATATGTGAGGCTATGCTGGAGAATATTAGGCGCCTCTCCTCCCTAGGTAGATCGGGGAACTGTTTCTCCACCTCATCCCACACAACCCTGAACATGAGAACGATCTCCCTAATAGTCGTCTTAACATCCTCAAACTCATCCTCCACATCCAACCCTCCTCACACCCAACAGATGCATATGCCATTATCCGCATTTAAGCCTTTATAGGTAGGTGGCTCGTGCCGCCAACTCAATAAAATGCTCTCTTACTTTCTCTTATTTTGCTTGATTAGGCTTAAATTTGGCTTTGCTCAGCATTTTTCTCGTGGGCTACTGTTCGCAGGGTGAGGATAAGGAAATATGTGAGGTGGATGCCGTGAAGAATTGGATCAGGAGTTTATTGACGAAGCGGGTTACTAGGGTAAGCGGTTCAAGCAGGAAGCTGAGTGTTGAGGAGATCCCGCCTAGTGAGCTCTTGGTCATGCTTTTCCAGTTCAGCCTGTTCGCTTTGCTTGCGCTTTCAGCCCTTGAGATTGCGCACCTAGCGCTTCTAGGCGAATGGAACGGCGAAATCTTCGCAGCTATAACGGGCATAATCGGAACAATCATGGGCATCCTGATCGGCTCGAAAAAATGAGTCCCGTTGGAAAGGGGGCTGGAAAAGGCTTTGATTGGTGAATTGGGGTTGAAGCATGCCCTGCTTAGACCCTTCAAAAAATAGAGGGGGGTATCAATTAATAGATGAAGATCAGCCCAAAAATTGCGGTGCTGAACCGCATTGAGCGGATGCGGCGAATAGTGGAGACCGATACTCAGAGAATACGTTTGAAGATGATAAAGATGCTTGAAGAGATATTCAACATGGCTTCTGCGATTGCGAAAGGCGAAGTTCAATATCAAACAGTTGATGGGAAGCCCGTTAGGGTCACTTTGAAGCAGAGGCAGATGTGGGTTCGCGTCGCAGCGTACACAGCTCAGGTGATGAACACGATAGCGAGCAGCTTCGACGAGCGGGAGATAGATGAGATGCTGAAAACCCTCAGGGGGATGGTTGATGAAGCAAAGGCAAAGGTCGGAGTTCCTGAAGATGCTGAGGGAGATGCGGAGGAAGAGGGATCAGCCAGCGATCCCAGCGGGGAAGATTGAGTTCTTCAGGCATGTGCTTGGGATTGATCCCTACCCATACTAAGCAGCTTTTCTTCTTGATCCTAGCCCTCTTAAGGTTCTCAGATGGCCTAGGCGAAGCGGGAAAACCACGATTATGAGCGGGGACGACATCTGGTATGCTATGAACCATCCAAACAGTAAAATAATTGTAACAATGCCCAAGTTTCAGCATACTTTTTGGTCTATAACCTATTTTCAAATAATTAGTTACAACGTCGGCATAATCTGAAAAGAGTTCAGGGATTCGAGGGACATTTTTAACCTTCCTGCCACGTATGTTAGTTACTCTTATATAGTGGAGGCCGCCTTTGCCTTTACCTTTTTGAATAACGTTCCAATCCTCGTAATCCTTGAGGGTGGCCAATTCAAGTAAGAACCCTGTCCTAAAAAGCATCCTCCCGGCATTACTATCAAAAGGGACTTCATAAGAAATATCTGTCCATCCAATATCCTTTGATCCGTGTTTTACTAGTTTAAAAAAAGCTGACATGCATTTTTGCTAAAAGATGACAAAATCGCGCTTCCCATCCCATATCTTTCATGATCTTTTAGTTGTTGCGCCATAATTTCCGCCGAATCCCATGACTCTAAATAATCGACTAAAGGTTGAGGGGACGCTTTTCCACTCTTTTCGAGATCTTTCTCTAGGAGTAAGGGAACGCTCAAAGTTGCTCCCCATCTGTGAACAGAGTAATCCAACACTTGCTTAGTTGAAATTATGCCTCGAATTGATTGGGCGAAAAACAGATTATACTTTGCAGGGGTAGAACTGTTTTCTCTAGCCCGGTCTTCCGCTCTGATTTTTTAATAGATTCATGGCTATCTAAAATTTCATCCATCGAAATACCTAATTCCCTAAAGAAATCTATGGGTGATGAAAAATTCTAATTTCCCGTCTGTACAGTCCTGTTGTGACTCTTTTGAGTAGCTCTCTTACCCCCATCATGTCTGGACCTTGATCTAACACAGCATTCACCAAAAGATACCTCGTCAATATCTTCCTTCTTGAAAATCTTCCATCGTACTCATCCAGTTCATCGTATTTTAAATCCCGATCTTTGTTGAAGTAATGCCTAAAAGGCTCCGCCTCATGGAGCTTGGGTATTTCTCGTTTATTTTTTTCCCAGTTCAGATAATCTTCTCGCTATTTCATAGACGAATTTCCAATTACCCATTTTAGTCAACTCGCAATTACGTCGGTGAATTTTTGAGGAAAAGATCCAACCCTAACTTTGTTTTAATTCGCTCCTCAAGAGCCGGGTTGATCTCGATTCCTATGCATCTCCTATTTAGCTTTAGGCATGCCTTCATCGTTGTCCCCGAGCCCAGAACCGGATCTACGACTAGATCCCCCGGATTAGATGAGGTCTTTATGCATCTTTCAACCAATTCATCTGGGAGTTCATTCCCCGCAGTTTTAACCCCATGCTGATATGGCCTCTTAATGTACCATACGTCTTCCGCATAATGCTCCGGTTTGTTAAATGTGTAATCGCTCAGGTCCTTAACTAGAAGCAGCAGATGATAGTGGGAAGTTGTGAATCTTCTCCTAGTAAAGACGCCGAACTGATACTTCCATATGACGTGGTTTAGCTGCGTGAACCCCGCTTCCTCAACGGCTTCTAGAACATGCCTAAGATTATTCCAGCCCGAGAGAAGCCACATACTTCCTGAATCTTTAAGAGCGTCATATGACCATTTTGCGAGGCTTCGGATAAAGTCCGGATATTCCTCCTGGGGCACTTCAACGTAAGATAGCGCATCTGGGGTTCTATGATAAGTTTGAAGATTACCTTTGAAGCCGATTCCGAAAGGGGGGTCCGCGAATATTAGATCGACCTTTTCATTTAGCTTAACATTTCGGAAGTCATCGAAGATGACCATATGGGCATCATCAATTTTGAGGATACGTCTTGACTCTCCCAAGGGACTATTCATGTTTTTCACTTTTTGATTTGAAACTAGATTTCTAGATTAAAAACAAGATTCGCCCTTATTATTTTTTGACGCTTTGGGATGAGAATCATCAGCGTTCTTTGCGTCCTGTCATGGTGATGGTTGTTGCGGACGAAGTTATTCTTGCATTCCAGGGTCTGAAGACAGGGAGCACGCCCTCCACAATGCTTGTGCGGGTAATTTGTAAACGTTGGAACGAAGAAATTTTGGAGGAAACGTATAGCTCTTGAAGAAAAACAGAGAGCATTAAATGCCGTTAAAATTGAGCTAGAGGAAGCTTCCAGGGAAATCTTCTCAGGTAAGCTTACGTTACTTCGGGAAATACGCTGGAAATGGAGCTGAAGAGAAGAAGAAGGAGAAGGATGAAATCTGAGTTTCACGCAGGAATTAAGCCATAAAGCAAATAATATGATTAAAGAATCCATTTTTATGTCGAAACGGTTTAAGCTTTGAAATGTAAGGAAGATAGGCAAATTTAACATTCTTCTCATAGAATAAGGATTAATCATTGAAATCAATTCACAAGTCCATGTATAAAAGGGCTTAAACGCAAGTATTCATTTCGAGCCATCTTTACGTTACAGATTATAGAGTGGCGATTGGGGCGGTTAAGGCTTAGTGAAAGAGGGGCGGGAATCTCCGGAATTTAAAAGGCTTTTGTTTTGTGCTGGTATTTTGTTTCGTTGTCTATTATGTAGAATATGTGTTCTTGGGCTTCTGTTGTGTGGAGTATTGGTCTTGCGAGGATTTCTGCTATTTTTGCAAGGTCTTCGAGTGTTTCAGTTTCTATCGTTGTCTTTGTTTCCGGCGGCCTCTGCGCTGTCTTCGCTATTAGCTCCCTATATGGGGCTGTGAGCTTCTCGATGGTTTTTGCGGGCTGGGCTGGCGGCTTATTTTTCACGTATAGGAGGGCTGATGCTGCAAGGGCTGCTGTTGTTGAGGCTGCGGCTATGTATGATGTCGCCCTCTGGTTTTGAACCCATGGAAGCGGGACCAGGTCGGTCTCTGTTATGGCGCCTGATTTTGTTTGTTTCAGGTTTTCTATGGCCATGTGGTTGCCCTTTTCAGCGTCTGTTTTGTAGGCTACTGTTATTTCCGGCGTGAAGGTTTCATCTATGGCTTGAGCGGCTATGTTGGCTGCTAGGTGGATTTCTGTTTTTATTTTTATGCTGTAGGTTGCTGAGCGCGCTGCTCCATAAATTTCCCTATCTATGGCTTCAACAAACTGCCTAACTTTTGTGGAGTTTACCTGCATTGTCCAGTTTAGGCCTCCGCTGAGCTGGAAAAGCTCCTGCGCTTCAGCCTCTGATAGGGTTCTCAGCCACCTTGCAGGCGACTCTATCTGGATCGTTGTTCGGTGGCCGACCTCCACGCTTTTCGGGTTAGGGCTGCTCTTGAAGCTGTACGTGAACGTGAGGTTTACGTATTCCACTATGTTCGTGTAGAGCGTGCCCTCTCCGGGCTTCAACATTTCTTTTCTGTAGATGATGTTTGGTTTAAGTTTGGCCGCATAGTCGTATGTTCCAACATGCTGATATGTGCAGATGGTTGATGTTCGGGTTTCATACGTGGGAATTTGGTGCGTGTAATAAACGCTCAGAAAGGAGATGGCGGCTGCGCAGGCGAATGCCACAGCCATGATTTTTGCAGCATCTCTCATGCTGGCTCGATGAAGCTTAAACATTGCTAAGCCTCATTTCCCCAACGTCATCCAAGAGCCTCTTATTAAATAGAAGCACACTGCTTATATAAAGCTGATGCGGCCGTGATAACTCCCCGACGGGTTTAACCCCCTCAAGGCTTCCCACGATTCCATCATCCTTCCTAATGGCTTTACCTTCAAAATAAGGTTCTGACGAGTTAAATGTTTCGGGCTTATTGGTGAAGATGACTGCAATCTGCGTGGCGGTTATGGCGATCGCTCCGCCCTCCGCCTCCTGGCTGGCTGCATTGAACTGGATGAGCGCCCACGCATCAAGCCTTTGCGGATTTTCAGATTCTTCATCGCATCATAGTAAATTTCAGCCTCACACCATAGGTTCCTGCCGTCTCACCCGGTTTTTGCAACCTCGCCAACGGCGTCTAGAACAGCCGCCGTACGCTAAATATTCTGATTTTAACTTAAACCTTTTCTATCAGCTTTTTTAGCTTTGTTATTACGTGCAGCATCCTTTTAACGTCTTCGGCGTCGAGTTTGTTTTTATTTTTCGCCGAGATTATTGAATTTTTCGCAGAGGTCTTTCCAATATTCATATTCACTTGTTATGTTGTTGAGTATGGCGTTTTCTGAGCCTTGGATTATATCGTAGGCTTTCATGCCATTAAGTGTGTAGCCTTCGGTCCAACCAGCCACATAGTTCAGCCATAGGGCGAGGAGTTGGGCTTTGAGTTTCGCTTCCATGTTTGATTGCCATGGCGGGTTTAATATGTTTAGGGCTTGTTGGAACTTGTCTTTTTGGAAACCTTGGAAATCGAAAATGCTTGATTTGATGCTTATTAGGTCAAGGTAGTGTTCGAGGGTTGTTGGGGCTATTTGTAGTTGGCCTTTTGTTTGGTTTAGGGCTACCATGAATTGTTGCTTCCAAAAGCCTATTGTTCTTG
>CALKGV010000021.1 GCA_938091805.1 uncultured archaeon
ATGGCGGAACCCAAACCACGTTCAGAGCAGAATCTACCGTTTGTGTAATGCATCATTGAAGATAGAAATATTTTACCCTTAAGACTTCTACATAATTCCATCCATTTCATAAAGAACTCATCTCTAAATTCCATATCTTAAATGTATTGTTATGCATGCTATGGTTATGAGGGCTTTGTATATTGCTGCCAGCCTCTCATACCTTACGATTATTCTTCTGAAGCTTTTGAGCCACCCATAGAACCTCTCAACTGCTGACCTCATCCTCCTATAGGTTTCGATGTCGTATTGTATGGGCTTCCTACCGTTCCTTGGGTTTACGGGTATGTTTGCCTCCACATTCATTGACGACAGCCTATATCTTATTGCTTCAGCGTCATATGCTGAGTCAGCGTAAAGCTCTTTCGGAGCCTCCCCTAAGCCCTCCAATAACTCATCCATACGCTTTGAGTCATGCTCATTTCCAGATCCTAAAGCTATGCTTAAAGGCATAGAATACTCATCCACACATACATGTATCTTTGAGCCCTTCCTATGCTTAAATCCGTCGTATCCTATCATTTCTACCCCTTTTTAGCCTCCACAGTTGAGCTATCAACGCATACCCTAACATGCTCCCTCACAGATGATAAAGCCCTGAATACTCTATCCCATACGCCCTCATCCTGCCACCTCTTAAGCCTCCTAGAAGCCGTCGAGTAATGCCCATACCTAACAGGCACATCCATCCACCTACAGCCAGTAACAAGCACGTAGAGAACACCATTCAACACACGCCCATCATCAACCCCAGAGCCTACCAACCCTAACCTTAGGAGGAAGCAAAGACCTAATAAGCTTCCATTCCCCATCACTAAGCTCACGAAACTCCATGTAGAAGGCATAAAAGAGGAAAACTTAAATAGTTTTGCAATGAGTTCATTAAAAAATTGATTTGCCGACTGAAGAAATATCCGATCCCGACGCTGTAGACATTCGAAAGATTAAAGATATGAAGGGATACTTTCAAGATGAAAAAGCACGCAGTCTCATTGATCCTGAAACAATAGTGTATCGGGTTTATCGAAAAATGCATCCTGAGATATCCTATGGTATTACAGAGATCTTTCCGGGAAAAGTAGGATGCGAGTATTTCATGACAAAAGGGCACTTTCATAAGAGAATCGAGGCTCCTGGAATCTACCTATGTTTAAAGGGATTAGGAATCGCCGTTTTACAACATGAGAATGAAGCCTTTCCTGCGCCTATCGCTCCCTTTGAAAAAGGAGCAATCGCGCTTATGGCGCCTTACTACGCTCATCGCGTCATAAATATAGGCGAGGAAAATCTCATATTTATAGGCTTTTCCGCAACGGACTCCGGTTTTATGTATGGTCACCTCGAGAAAAAGGGATTTAAATTCCTTATTGTGGAAAGGGAGAATCAAGTGTCATTTTTAATCAATCCCAATTATCAGAGGTAACAAAGAGCGCTGTTGTTCATAGCGCTTCGGCAAGCGGGAGGACTTGAAGTCACTGTTATCAAGGAGATGCATGTAACATGATGATGTGAGAAAGAATTATATGAGGGCTGCTCACTCTGTCTTATGAGTTAAAAAATGGTGAATTGGAAAATGGCGAAACCCAAGATTGGCGCTCAACTTATAATTTGGGGAAACAGAGTAAATGAGGATATTTTAGGGGTTCTTGATGAAGTTTCATCGATTGGATACGACGGTATAGAAGCGGATATGGCAACGTTTGAGAAAATTAAAGATCCGATGAGATTGCTGGCCGCGAAGGGGCTGAGCTTAGCGGGTCTACATACGGGTCTAGAAAACATTAATGAGAAATCCATCGAGGTAGCTCTAAATTTAATGCGGAAGTTAGATGGGCATTACCTTATTTTTCAGCGGGGCGGGTGGAAAAGAAAATACTGAAGAAAACTATAGAAATAGTTCTAGGGTCTTGGAGAAGATTGGGAGAAAGGCTAAAGCGTATGAAGTAAAGGTTTGTTATCACAATCACTGGCAAGAAATTATTAATGATGCAACGGGCATAAGGATTATATGTGAAGAGACTAGTCCTGAATTTGTCTCCTTATGCGTCGATACTTACTGGGTTAAATACGGAGGTCTTTCACCAGTCGAGTTTATTAAAAGGCATTTAGACCGTGTGGCATACCTTCATTTGAAGGATGGAACCGAGGAAGGAATGAAGAGATACGAGTTTAAAGAGCTTGGGCAAGGCGTCATAGACTTTCCAGCAATCATTGATGTTGCAAAGACGGCGGACATTGAATGGTACATTGTAGAGCAAGATAGGACGAACAAGACCCCTAAGGAGAGCATGGAAATAAGCAGGAAATATCTGAAAGCGCTGGGAATTTAATAATTATCCGCTTTAATCCACCATTCTTTTTAATGCAAACAAATCTTAAAAATAGTTATTATTTCATCTAAATAATTGACTTAGAGTTAAAGGTGAAATTATGTTTGTTGTTGGATTGGGATATTGTTGCGTTGACTTCATAGGTCTGGTTCCTCGAATTCCAAGCATTGATGAAAGTGTGCGTATGCTGGAATCTACTAAGCAGGGAGGAGGAGTCGTTGCAACGGCTATTGTAACGCTTGCACGTTTAGGTGTGAAAACATGCTTCCTCGGGTGCGTGGGCGACGACGAAAACGGACGATTTATAATTTCTGATCTTAAAAATGAAGGTGTAAACATCAGTAAAATGGTTATTGTGCCAAACTTACGAACATCTTTCAGTTACATTTTGATAGATAAATCGACTGGTAAACGCACAATTGCTTACTATTATGATTCTTTATTATTAGAGTATTTGGCCAAAATAGATATGAAATTGATAAAAGAAGCAGATATCCTCCATATAGATGGAGCCCATGAGGCCTCTATTAGAGCAGCCAAGATTGCGAAAAAGCAGGAGTCACTGTGAGCTGTGACACGGCAGGCTATGCCCCCGATTATCATAAAATTTTAAAATTCATCGACATCTTCATACCTTCAATTGATATGGCCCATTCTTTTAACGGGAAAAAGGATCCAGTAGAAGCGGCGAAAAAACTTCTGCGCGCTGGGCCAAGCATTGTAGGTGTCACGCTGGGGGATCAAGGTTCGATCTGCGTCACCAAAGATAGGGTCATAAGGAAACCGGCATTCAAAGTTAATGTAGTAGACACAACAGGTGCAGGTGACATCTATCATGGCGCATTCATCTTCGGATTATTACAGGAATGGCCTTTAGATATTGTAGTGGAATTTTCAAACGCTGTTTCTGCCATAAAGTGTGAAAAACTCGGAGGAAGAGCCGGAATACCGACTTTCAGCCAGGTTGAAAGCTTCCTAAGAAACTTTGGGATTAAACTGCCGCCGGTGAAAAGTCTAAAGCTTTAAAATTCGGAGCAGTTATATGAGAACATCCGATTTCACGGTTGGAAACGCCGGTTTAATGATAACATTTTAGGCTTTGAATATGTTCCTGAAGCAGCACCAACTCACCTTGAGGACGCTGCCTTGGCATTAAGCGACGCATCAACGGAACATATAAGGGGGTTCTAGCTCTAACAAGGTTGTCTTTTAAACTTAAATTAATAAGTTAATGAGTATCCTAATTATTAGTGGTGTGGCGATCATATATGAGGGCGATTGTATATTACGATGTTGAAGATTTCAGAGTGGAGAACGTGCCTACTCCGAAACTAGGGGCTGGGGAAATACTTGTGAAAGTTAGGGCATGCGGCATCTGCTCAACCGACCTTTTCAGAGCCATATATCGCGCAGCTAAGCCCGGTTCAGTCCTTGGACATGAAATAGCTGGTGATGTTGCGGAGGTTGGATCAGGGGTTACGGGATTTAAGGCTGGAGACAGGATTGCTGTTCTTCATAGAGCGCCATGCGGCGCCTGCTATTATTGTAGACATGGACAGGAACCTCTATGCGATCAATATCGCAAAGCCGGGATTGAGCCTGGTGGGTTCGCCGAATATATCCGTGTTGCACCTGCACTCGTCCAGAAGGTCGTTATTAAAATCCCAGATAGTATGACATATGAGGAGGCAACAATGACCGAGCCTACAGCTTGCTCAGTCAGGGCAGCCACAAAATCTGTTATTGAGCCGGGAGACACAATCCTCATCATAGGGGGAGGGCCCCTGGGACTATTGAATGCTCAAGTAGCCAAATTTATGGGCGCGTCTCAGGTTATAGTAAGTGACCATCATGATTACAGGGTTAAGGTTGCTGAGAGCCTAGGTGTGGATTACGCTTTCAACGCGAGGAAAGTGAATGTTGAAGGGAAAGTTAGGGAGTTAACTGATAATCGCGGCGCCGATTTGGTTATTGTGGCTGTTGCCTCAACCGAGGCTGTTCATCAAAGCCTAAAAATGGTCCGATGGGGCGGCAGAATATGCCTATTCGGCGACTTCAGGGATGTTCCACAGCCAAACCTGGATATTGACCCAAAGATAATACTACGAGATAATATTAAGATTCTGGGGAGCTGGGGCTGCTCACCGCAGGACTATCATGTGGCCTTCAACCTGATAAAAATGGGTAGGGTGAAAGTTGGAGAGATGATAACGCATGTATTCCCAATGGAGAAGTTTACGGAAGCCCTTAAGGTCATGGCTGGAAAGCAGTGTCTTAGAGTAGTTATTAATCCTAGCGGCTAATTTTATTTTAGATCTGAGTGTGGACGAATAAGACCGTGAGAGACTTGTCAGTTTGATTCCTTATTCCATGGATTTGCTCGCCTGAAACATAAACGGTTAAGCCTTCCTTTGCCGATATCTCCTTATCTTCTACAACGATTGTTCCGGAGCCGGATAGCACGTAGTAAATTTCCTCCCGGTCTGGATGCGTATGCTCAGGAAAGACGCCGCCCGGAGGTATTTCCAGAAGACCGAAGCCTGTAAAGCGCTTGCATCCAACGGTCTTCTGCTCAACGATTCTTTTAATGTTAGCTGTGCCCTTGGGATAAGGTGAGAAGGGGATCTTCTCTGATTCAATGATGCTCCACATTATGCTCACCAAAATTACTTATTATAGGTCTCCATAATAAATCTATCATGCATATTGTGGTCGAGAAATTTTCAATATTTTCATTTTATGAACTCATCTCAAAACTATTTAAGTCTTTCTTGATTATGTTTTGGTATGGAGTTTCTTGAGCTTTCTGATGGTGAGTGGGGGTTCATTAGGCCTTTGCTGCCTCCTAAGGCTAGGGTTGGTAGGCTCTGGGGCTGATGATGGGATGACGATAAACGGCATTCTGTACGTCTTGACTACTGGATGCAGATGGATGGATATGCCTATTCGCTATGGCTCATATAAGACTGCTTGGAGGAGGCTTAAGCGATGGCAGGATGAGGGCGTATGGGATAGAGTATTCACGGCCTTAGCATCCATGAGGGAGCATGGTAGAGTATGCGTTGATAGCTCGACTGTGGAGGCTAAAGGGGGGAGAAATGATAGGCTATGATGGCTTCAAGCATAGGAAGGGCTCGAAGATACATG